>JBIIHY010000204.1:0-6062 GCA_044235305.1 Bdellovibrionota bacterium | reverse complement strand
AGCGTTACTTGAACACGCAGGGTCTCCAAGCGTTTATTCGCTGGTCTAAGGGTGCTGACATTGCAGCCGCATGTGGACAGCTAGCTACCGAGTCTCGTCGCGCCCAGCGGCTTCACGTCGTTGAAGACCAGACAGCTGCGGCGTAGTTAATAGGGAGCCTTTGAGCGTGGCGGGAGCGAATATCCTTCTTGTATCCAAGGGCTTCTTTGGTGATGTAGTACTGATCACACCCGTTATCGCTGCTTTGAAAGAGAGCGATTCAGCAAGCAAAATCTCCGTAGTATGTGACCCGCAAGCTGCAGGGATCCTGCGGCGGGACGCGTTAGTTGATGAAGTTATACCGTTTGATCGGGATAAAGAGCATGCAGGCATCAAGGGGCTTAGACGGTTCGCAGCAGAGCTGAAGGCGCGCCACTTTACTGTTGCTTACTCGTTTCAGCGTTCTGCTCGTACTGCCCTTGTGCTGTATGCTGCTGGGATACCAGAGCGAGTTGGATTTGCAGATGCAGCGTTTAGTTTCCTCTACACGCAGCGCGTTGGGCGGCGGGATGTATTGCATGACGTGATTCGAAACTTTGACCTCGTAGCAGGTGGTTTATCGGCACAGGTAGCGCAGCGCGTGAGCGTGCTTGCTACCGATGGTCTCCAACAAGGTGATTCTTTTGGCCGGCTGCGAGTTGCTCAGAGTGCTCACCTCGAGCTTTCGCCGGTGGTGCAGGAGATTCGTGGCGCTGGCGCTCCGTATGTAGTACTTGTCCCCGGAAGTGCCTGGGAGACAAAACGGTGGGATGCTGCGAAATACCGCGAGGTGGCGAGTGAGCTTATGCAAAGTCACGGCGTGCGGGTTGTGGTGTGTGGCGCCCCACATGAACGTGCTGTGTGTGCTCAGGTTGCAGATGGCCTCGACGGGGCGCGTAATCTGTGTGGAGAAACAAGCCTCATAGACTTAATAGAGTTAATTCGCGGTGCTTCAGTGGTTGTGTGTAACGATAGTGTTGCTCTGCACATCGCCTCAGCTACACAAACACCGGTAGTGGTGGTCTTCTGCTCTACGAGCCCGCGTTTTGGTTTCGGTCCGTGGGGAACAGAGGCTCGCGTTCTTGAGAAGGATGGACTATTTTGTAAGCCGTGTTCGCGACATGGACGGCGTCGGTGCCCGAACGGCACAAATGCTTGTATGACCGGCGTTGAAAGCGCACAGGTGGTGCAGGCAGTAAAACACCTCCATACGCACCGAAAATTAAACGCAGGCAGCAGTCATCTGCATGTTGTGCACCGATAGGATTACGATGAATGCAGTAGTTGCAACAGCAAGCCCCCTTATCCCAGTCAGTGAATTCTCATCGCTTGTGCGCGGGCCATTTGTTGTAGGGGCTTTGGGTAAGGTCTCCGATGACGTAGCAACCCGACTCGTACAGGTGCTGCAAGGGGGCTTTGACGAGACACCCCGAGCAACGCTCGGCGGCAGGGGGTATGCACGGGTATTTGAGGTTGAAGGAGTCGGACGAGTCTTTATTAAACGCTACACCCACGGTGGGTTACTGCGTGGTTTCACCGGCGGAAAGTTTCTGTGCATGGGCCCCAATCGGTCGATGAGTGAGTACCTGATGCTTGAAACCGTTCGTCAACTCGGAGTCTCTGCTCCTAAGCCTCTGCTGTACGTCACTAAAGGATCCTACCTGTACAGCACCTGGCTTGTGATGGAAGAGATCCCAGATAGCCGCACGTTGGTAGAGGTTAGTCGGAATGAAGGAGAGCTGGTACCAGAGGTTATGGACCAGGTAGCGCAGCAGGTGCGCATCCTCGTCAAAAATCGTGTGTGTCACGTAGACCTCCATCCTGGGAACGTCCTGGTGTCTAAAGATAAGCGTGTCTCAATCGTAGATTTCGATAAAGCCTACATCTTCACTGGCTCAAGTAGCGCCCTGTGTGACTTCTATCTGCGCCGCTGGCGCAGGGCGGTTATCAAGCACGGATTATCACCGGTGCTCAGTGAGTGCATGTCGCTCACGCTTCGGAGCTACCATGACGAGTAGTGCAACGTCACCTGTTTACCCCACGCGATTTCTGGTCGTTTTGATGGGGGCACTAGGTGATGTTGTGCGGGGGTTGCACCTCGTTGATGCGATTAAAAGCCATGTACCAAGCTCGCACATCACATGGGTTGTAGAACCGGCGTGCTCTGAGATAGTTCGCATGCATCCACAGGTCGACGAAGTCATAGTGTTTCAGCGCAAAGCGGGGATACGGGGTCTTCCTAATTTGGTGCGAGAGATTCGGAAGCGCCAGTACGATGTGACCCTTGATCTGCAGCGTCACCTAAAGAGTGGATTGTTCTCGTGGCTTTCGCGAGCACCGCGTCGTGTGGGTTTTCACCCGCAGGATGCTAAGGAGTTTAATTGGGTCTTCAATAATGAATTTATAGCACAGCACGGCGAGCGCATCTCAAAAATCGAACACTACTTTCTCTTCCTGGAAAAGCTAGGTATCGCAAAACCTCAAGCGCTGCGTTCAGGGCTTGAAGGGGTGAGGCTCAGTGGGGATTCTGAGTTGCGGTCCGTACTCGCGTCGCCTTATGTGGCCCTAGTGCTCGGTTCTTCGTGGGACTCTAAAGATTGGCCAGAGGAAGGGTACCGCGAACTAATCGCTCGGTTACTTGAGCAGTATCGTGGCGCTGAAGCTGTGGTGCTCCTTGGGGATAAAAGTAAGTTTGAGATGGGGGAGAGACTGGTTGCTGCTACCTCCGGCAGTGCCGG
Organism: Bdellovibrionota bacterium; assembly: GCA_044235305.1. Taxonomy (GTDB): domain Bacteria; phylum Bdellovibrionota_C; class UBA2361; order UBA2361; family OMII01; genus OMII01. The sequence goes on along the minus strand of JBIIHY010000204.1, from coordinate 3,306 downwards.
TGTTGTGAATCTGGCTGGTAGGACCACCTTGCGGGAGTTGGTTGGAGTTATCTCAGGGGCTAAGGCTGTTGTAGGCCCGGATTCAGGCCCTGCGCACATCGCAGCCGCGGTTGGGACACCCCACGTGACCCTTTTTGGCCCAACGCCAGCCGTGCGGAACTCACCCCGTGGTAGTGAGCACCTTTCAATAACGTCTGCGGTAGGGTGTTCCCCGTGTAAACGACGTGTGTGTCCGGGGCTGGGGAAGGTATGTATGCGGCTTATAAGCCCCCAGATGGTGCTTGAGAAGCTTGAGGTGGTGGGCAGTTCCTCTGGAAGGTAGAACTCTCGCTATAGCGACACCTGGGAAGCGCTGCTATAACTACGGTGTATGCAAACGTCGACAAAACAGGAACTATCAGCCGCTCTTGACCGCATAGTGGGTGCACCCATCTTGGTTATGGGTGACCTTATCCTTGATAGATACATTTGGGGAAAAGTTGAGCGAATATCGCCTGAGGCTCCGGTGCCCATAGTTGAAGTTCTAAGAACCGAAGACCGGATGGGAGGAGCTGGCAACGTGGTGGCGAACCTCGTAGCGCTCGGTGCCCGGCCCACCGTGTGCGGATTGGTTGGGGATGATGAGGATGGGCGACGAGTCATCGAGCTTTTTGAGAAAGCGGGTGCAGATCGTTCAGGGGTAGTCGTTGATGCGTCGTATCCTACCGTTGTTAAAACACGCGTTATCGCCGCAACCCAGCAGATAGTTAGAATAGATCGTGAGAAGAAAGAGGCCGCGTCAGCTGAATTGCTCCGCAATACAGCGCAGGTTTTAGACCAAGCAATCGACAGTCACCGTGCTGTTGTGCTCTCAGATTACGGAAAGGGAGCGGTTTCTCCAGATGTTCTTGGTGTCCTCCACAGAGCTGTAGCAGAGAAGAGGTTTGGACTCACTTCGCGCCCCCTCTTTGTTGATCCGCATCCGCGAAACTACGAGGCATACTGCGGGATGAGCGTGGCGAAGCCTAACAGAAAAGAAGCCGAGCTCGCCTCAGGAGTGCGTATTGCTAGTGTTGGTGATGCCTTCAAAGCAGCGGATATTCTTCTCAAGAAGTGGAGATCTGAGCTGATGGTTGTGTCGCTTGGAGAGGACGGCATGATCGTGCAGCAATCAGACGGGTCGGCAGGCATACACCTGCAAACGACTGCGCAAGAAGTGTTTGACGTCAGTGGCGCGGGCGATACTGTTACGGCGGTTTTCTGTTCAGCTCTTGCTACCGGTGCCTCGCCAACGATAGCGGGTGTGCTGGCCAACATAGCCGCTGGAATCGTTGTCTCTGAAGTTGGAACGGTGCCGGTTGATATGGGTCGCTTGCGTCATGAGATTTCTCAGTGGGGGAGCTAGTGGCGGCCAAGAGTTCATCCTCAATCCGAAGCATGACCGGGTTTGCGCGAGCGTCAGCCCCCTTTGAGGGGGTGCACGTTACCGTTGAAGTCCGGTCAGTTAATCACAGATTCCTTGAGGTCGTCGTTAAGGCACCTCGTGCGTACTCGGCTCTTGAGCGTGACGTTAAGGGCGTTGTACAAAACCTTGTGCGACGGGGCAGGGTAGAGCTCTTCATCTCGCGTGAGAGTGTAAGCACCGGCGCAGCAGCTTCAGAGCCTAGCACAGCGATTGCTGTACCAGCGGGTGTGGATGCTGCTGTTCAGGTGTATCTTGCAACGTGCCGCCGGTTTGGGGCCTCAGCGTCAACGTCAGTTGAGGGGGTATCAACTTTTATCGGACAACTGCTCTTGAGGGAGCTAGGGGGCACCCAGGAGGTGAGCGAGGTGTCTGAGCAGGAGCAGCATGGCGTAGTGGAGCTCGTTCGAAGCGCCACTGATGCTCTGGTTGAGATGCGGCGCGTAGAAGGGGGAGCCCTGGCAGAAGATATCTCATTACGGCTAGCAACGCTTACAAAGCAACGTGAGGAGATAATTGCTAAGGGTCTGCATGCACCAGCGCGGCTGCGCGAGCGGCTCTTAGAGCGCTTGGCTGCGCTTGCGCCTGACCTTGCAGCGGTGTCGCCGGATCGATTGGCTCAGGAGGTTGCCTTTCTTGCAGATCGCGTGGATATAGCTGAAGAGCTTTCACGTCTAGAGATACATCTCAAGCAGTTTGCTACCTTGATCAAAGATGGCCACTCAGATGGTGTCGGTCGAAAGCTCGACTTTATGACTCAAGAGCTAGGGCGTGAGCTCAATACGATAGCGTCAAAGGCTCAGGATGCAGCTGTTCAGCAGATCGTTGTGGAGGCCAAGGCTGAGCTAGAGCGGATTCGTGAACAGGTTCAGAATATCGAGTAGGTATGGAAGCAGGAATTATTCGGCGCGGTATCTTGTTTGTTCTAGTCGGCCCTTCGGGGTGCGGTAAATCTACCTTCTGCAGCCGACTCGTCACTGAGTTCCCGCAGCAGCTAAGCTACGCCGTATCTGCAACCTCGCGTGCGCCGCGGGCGAATGAACAGCAGGGGATAAGTTACCACTTTATGAGCCGCGACGAGTTCGCAGCACGGCGCGATGCGGGTGAGTTTTTCGAATGGGAAGAGAACCACGGCAATCTCTACGGTACGCTGCGTTCTAGTATTACAGATGGTATCAGTGTGGGGCGTGACCTTCTCTTTCAGATCGATATCCGTGGAGCGCTAAATTTTAAAAAGAGTTTCCCGGATAATACGGTGACCATCTTTATTCTGCCTCCCAGCTACCACGAGCTTAAAGATAGGCTTACAAAGCGCGGTACGGTGCAACCCGATGAGCTCAAGCGTCGCTTCGCAACTGCGCGCTCTGAGTACGCAGCCCTCCTTTCGCTGCGCGGAGAAGTTGGTAAGATTGATTACGTTGTTGTGAATGAAGAACTGGATGAGACCTACGACCACATTCGGTCGATCGTAGTGGCTGAGCAGGCCCGCTATCACCGCATGGATGCGGGGTCGGTAGCGCATCTCTGTGCAATCAACGATGGAGACGGGATATGAAGATAGGACACAGTTTCTTGTATTTCATTCGTGCTCTGGTTGTCGTGTGTGTAGTCGCCATAACTGGCTGCGTAGCAACGGGTCCTAAGGAGCCAAAGATGATCGATGACATCAGGCCGGCTTCGCCGATGTTAAAGGCAACCTCCTACTCGATTCAGCGTAAAGATCTGACCGAGGCGCTATCGCGCTCTCAAGAGAATACTATTCGGCTCGTTCCGGTGGCAACGGTGGCTAGCACAACGACGTATGAGTACCGCCTATTTGATATCAAGCAGTCGAGTGTCTTTCAGCTCCTTGGGCTTGAAAACTC
>JBIIHY010000203.1:0-6102 GCA_044235305.1 Bdellovibrionota bacterium | reverse complement strand
CCTTTTTTATTGCTGTATCCCTAGAGACGTTTTAGCCTATCACTGTCTGTCCACTTACTACTCTTCTCAATCGTGCGACTACTCACTCGATACGTACTCCTTGAGGTCATAACGTTCTTCTCAATAAGCCTTGCCGCGTTCACCGGCCTGCTTATCACTTTGAAGATGCTTAAGCTCACCTCGCTTATCGTCAATCGCGGGGTTGAAGTAGGACAGATAGGAACGGTGCTCGTGTCGATCATTCCGACATTTCTGGAGATCGCTCTCCCAATGGCGACGCTTCTCGGTGTCATGCTCGCATTCGCGCGCCTGTGCGGCGACTCCGAGGTAATCGTAATGAAGGCCAGCGGTGTTAGCCTTTACCACTTTATTCGGCCCGTCGGAGCGTTTGCTATCACCGTCACTCTCGTTGGAATATACGTTTCAAGCGAACTGCGACCGTGGGGATTTCGCAACCTCTCCGCAGTTCTCTTTGATATCGCGCGCTCTAAGAGCACCTCGGGTCTTACCGAGGGGATGTTTAACAAGCTGGGTGATCTAACACTCTACGCCGAACGGATTGACTACGCATCGGGAGACCTCAGCCGCGTGCTCGTGGATGACAAACGCGACCCTAAGCAACGTAAAGTCGTAATCGCTCGCACCGGACGAATCGTTGCCGATACTGCAGCGCAGACAATTGTGATCCTGCTCGGGGCTGGCGTAGCGCACGAATCCGGCGCCACTGGTTATACCCGCACTGCCTTTACCTCAAATAGTCTATCAATCGACCCTGCTCAACTTAACAACCAACAGAAGAAGGGTTTGGTTTTCCGAGAGCTTTCTACTTCCGAACTCGACCGCTCTATCGAGGCGTACCGACAGGCTGTGGCATCCTACTCGGGAGGAACCGTCCAGCTATTTGACGAAGAGCTCTCGGAATTTCGACTCAGGCGAATATACCGCAAGAGTCGGATTGAGAAGACACAACGAGTAGCTCTTCCGTATGCGATTATGGTTATGGCGTTCATCGGCATGAGCCTAGGCATTATGTCTCCGCGCACCCAGCGAACGTGGGGAGCGGGATTCGCGGGTGCACTTGGAGTAATCGTTTTTGTTCTTTACTACGCGCTCTACTCTATCTGCCTCGCGCTGGCAGACAACGAAGTAGCTCCGATAGCTCCGATTCTGTGGATGCCAAATATCCTAGCAACTGCGGTGGCGGCCTTTTTGTTTCACAAGCTAGCTTCCGAACAGTGGCAATCAGTGTCTGAGGGTGTCTTAGGAACCCTGCTTGAGACAGTGCAGCGGCTCAAAGCTTCTCGAAAGGGCTCCGCGTGAAGATAATCCATCGCTACATTTTCGGGCTACTCGTTAAGAACTTCACCATCGGACTTTCGATGTTCGTGTTCCTATTCCTCATGGTGGATTTCTTTGATCGCCTCGACAACGTTCTCTCTGAGCGCGCACCTATCGGACTCATAGTGCTGTATTTCCTCTGCAAGATACCCCTCATGGTGAATCTTATGATCCCGATAGCGGTCATATTTGCGACGCTTTTTACCTACGGCCTTCTCTCAAAAAGCTCAGAACTTACTGCCATGCGCGCAAGTGGTGTGACTATTACCTGGCTTGGACGCCCTCTCATCCTCTTCTCGTTAGGGCTCTCATGCGCCTCGATCTTACTGAGTGAAGTAATTGTGCCTTTTAGCGAGCGTCGCCAGAAAGAGATCTACAACATCGACATCCGCAAAAAAGATAAGCGCGGTGGTTACAATCAAGAGTATTTCTGGTGGAGGAACAAGGACAGCTTCTACTCGGTAGATCTCTTTGACTCGCGCACCAACACCCTCTTCGATCTCTCCGAGTTTAAAGTCAGTGACAGTTGGGATGTTACTACTCGAACAGATGCTGATGAAGCTCGCTGGGTGCCCGGCGGCTTGGGGTGGAGTATGAAGGGAGTGACCCGCTTCCTTTTCGATAGAGAGCCTGTGGTCATTCAAAAATTTCCAGAACTGCCCCTGCCGACCTACGAAACCCCAGCCGACTTCTATGAGTTTAATGATGACCCGTCCCTTATGAGCTTTAGGGAGTTAAAAAGGTTCATCAAGAAGCAGGGGCGCAACGGCGTCTCAACGACACAGTATCTTCCTGATATGTACAGCAAGCTGGCTTTTCCATTCGTTGTGCTGATCACAGCCCTCGTGGTGCTCCCCTTTACGCTCCAACCAGCGCGTTCAGGGAGCATGGCAACAAGCAGCCTGCTCGCAATTTTTGTCGCTTTCACCTACTACGCGGTCGACTCGTTTAGTATCTCGATGGGTCGAGCGGAACTACTCCCCCCACTACTTGCGGCATGGATGGCAAACATCGTAATGGGGATCCTGGCTCTAGTACTAAACCTTGGGGCAGAGGCTCCACACTAACCGCAACCGCTACAGCGCCCCACGCACCACCCCAACCATCCGCTCAATCGTCCCCTCAAGCGTCCCATCTGAGTTATCGATAACAACTGCTCCCTCGGCTGGCTTGGCAGGGGCTATCTCACGCGTTGTGTCACGGTGATCGCGTTCAATGATATCTCGCTTGATATCGTCAAGGTCTGCTCGCTGACCGCGATGCGCAAGTTGGCGGTAGCGCCGCTCAGCTCGCACGTCAACACGCGCTTCAACAAAAAACTTCACCTGCGCGTCTGGAAAAATAACCGTCCCCATATCTCTCCCCTCAGCCACAACACCGTGCGGCTCAAAGGCGTTGCGTTGGGCGCCCAAGAGGTACTCCCTGACGCCTGGATACTGAGAAACTATCGATGCACCGCGAGAGATCGACTCAGAAGAGAGGTCAATATCACGCACAACTCCATCGATACTCACCCCCGTACTAGCACGCGAGTTAAGCTCAAGCCCAACTGAGTGTTTATGAAGAAGCGATACAACCTGCCCCTCATCCTCAAGCGCTACCCCCTGCTCCAGCGCCAAAAAAGCGACGGCTCTATACAGCAATCCTGAATTAAGGTGACCAAAACCGAGACGCGCCGCTAATCCAGCAGCCAAGGCGCTCTTGCCCGAAGCTGCAAGACCATCAACTGTTACAACGCTGCGCTTCTTTCCATCAACCACGGACTACCCTTTATGACTCTTTAACTCTTGAATATACGCAATGATATCGTCGTCTTGATCTTTACATCCGATTACTTCTACCAACACCGGCACAGTGGGCTGACCCGAGAGGAGCTGCACCACCGAACGGTCACTCGGGTTGATATCTTTCTTTTCATAGGAGATCCCGGCTGCATCAAGCGCCTCTTCAGCACGACGACAGTATGGACACCCCTCAATTCGCAGCAAAAGCCTTCTTTTGGCACTCATAAACACCTGCAAGATAACTAACGTGCTACATTTACACCTTTTTTTAGAGTTTAACGCAATCGATAGAACCTCTGCCGGCATCGAAATAATGAGGGATTCGGTGATTTGCCCTATATTTATAGGCACAAAACCTACTATTTCCCGCCGTTTTGACGACCCTACGTACGGGGGGAGTAGATCGGCCAGAAGAGGGTCACTATGAGAAGACGCCCACAGGATGGCGATTCCAAGTCGGTAATTTTTCAGAAGTCTCTCGATGCACAACCGAGCGACCTCGGTATAGTGCTTTCAGGAGGCGGCGTTAGAGCTGCGTATCAGGTAGGTGCTCTCAAGGCTATCAATCAGGTACTCGGTAAGGATCTCCAGAAAACTTCTATCATCCTCGGTAGCAGCATCGGCGCAGTGAACGGTCTTGTTCTCGGGGCCGCGCTTAAGAGTGGAACTGCTGATGCAATCGGGATCCTCGAAGACCTGTGGCGCGAGCGCACATTTACCAATACGTTCTCTGGCTCACGAGCTCGAGCATTTTTGCGAGCGATCCGGATCGCAGCCCAACAGTACATCGCCCCTGGACCCCACGGGTCGAACTTATCAGTTCTGGACCCTGAACCACTCAAAAATCGCCTCGATGGTATCATCCAGAACTTTGGTGGCCTCCTTCCCCATAACCGGGCCCCGAACCTCAAAGCTATCGGCGTGATGACAACCATGGAGGGAGCAGAGCGCAAGCCACTTCTCTTCCTCAGCTCACACCACCGGCTGAATGCTGAAGAACTGACCGGTGCAAGCTTCGATACGTGCTACGTAGACGAGCTAACCGCAAAGCACGGGTTTGCGAGCGCTGCCCTCCCCTCGATCCTCCCGCCGGTTGAGATAGACACAGAGAAGGGCAAAGTCCGTCTCGTTGACGGTGGTATTTCACAGAACATTCCGGTCGACCCAGCTGTAAGGCTCGGCGCGCACCGGATTGTGATCATCGATATCTCAGGCCGGTCGTGGTGGTTTGATCGATACGGCGAACCACACGACACGCGGCCAAGTTGGGAAGTGCCGGCGGGCAGCGACACCTACTGTCTCAGGCCCCCTCAGACGCTTACACTGCGAAACCAAACGGCTCTCGGTCCGTACCTTAAGCAAGCAATCGGCGGTTCACGGAAACGGTTCACCGATGCATGTGGAGCGCTGTGGCCACTCTTTACTCTCGTGAAAGCAAAGCTTGGTGAGGATCTTGCGTATGAAGTCATGTCATACGTGGCGCTCGATCCCGAGTATCTAAATGCGCTACTTGAGGTTGGTTATCACGAAACCATAGCAATCTTACGCGCACGCTCGCGCGCTGCTTTCCTTGAGGACGAGCAGCAGAACCCAGGTAACGTTATCCAACTTATCCGCGCGTAGTCTACAAGCGCTATAGCGGTGCGCCGAAGGAGAACATAGTCTGAACCGAGCGCTCTCCGGGCTGCCTGTCGAGCGGATATCCGAACTCGATGCGGATAGGACCCATCGGTGACGCCCATCTGATTCCGTACCCCCACGCCTGACGGAGTAGCGATGGATCTATGCTCTGCGCATCATCGAAAGCCTGTCCGACATCGTAGAACACTACACCCTTAAACCCAGCCGAGTTGATGAGGGGGAAAATGACCTCGAGATTGTTGATAAATTGTTTACTACCTCCGTACTCACGCCCGTTAATATCGGTTGGTCCAAGGGTACGGTTACGGAAACCGCGCACCGTGTTGATACCGCCTGGGAAGAAGCGCTTAAAGAGCGGGAATGGGTCATCGTTAAGGCTCTGTCCGTAATCGAACTGCGTACGATTCGATAATACGAACTCACCTACCTCAGTCTTTACCATAGGGTAGAACCACGAGTTACGCGCCTCAACGAGGTAGAACTCCTGATCGCCTCCGAGGCCAGCGAACTCGACCGAGGCCGTTTGCCGCGAACCTTCAGTTGGATTGAGCGGGTTGTTAATAGTATTGCGAACAAGGCTCGGAGTAATCGAAGAGGCCGTGGTGCGCCCCGCCGAGTCAATAACAAACTGCGATGAATCTGGGCCGATATCTTTGATATCTACCCGAACAGCCTCGTACTTAATGTTAGCCATCAAATCCTCAGCCCACGTCCCAAGAAAATGCTCCAGGGGATATCCCAAAGTCATTGCCCCTCCTTCCAACTCGCGGTTGAAGTCGGTAAACAGGCGAGTGGTGCGCATAATATCCATGCCTGCCGAAAGATTTGTGTCATTTACTCGGGGGTCATCAATAGAGAGAATCTGATTAGATATCTGGCTTCCGAAATCGAGGTTAACGTTGGCTCTGCGCCCAGTTCCGAAGAGGTTGTTCTCAGAAACTCGGGTGTTAAATATTGCGCCGTTTGCAGTCGAGTACCCCGCTCCTGCGCTGAAGCTACCAGTAGTTGCCTCCTTTACGTTTACATCGAGGTCGACAGCGTTCGGATCGTTGGTGGGTTTATTCGTTATCGAGACTTCATCGAAGTACCCCAGACGTTGCAGTAAAGTTTGGCTGCGTTTGATCTTCGTTGCTGAGTAGAGCTGTTGCTCCTCAACTTTTACATCGCGTCGAATAACATTGTCGTAGGTCTTCTCGTTTCCGGTGATCGAGATCTTATTAATTTTTACGAGCGATCCTTTGGCAACCGCAAAGTCGAGATCAACGAGTGCCGCAGCTTTTTGCGTTGCGGTATTTGGAACCACGTTTGCAAAGGCATACCCCTGATCTGCAAACTTATC
>JBIIHY010000202.1:0-6155 GCA_044235305.1 Bdellovibrionota bacterium | reverse complement strand
GTTTACTTGCTCGCTCCAACCATTCAGCCCCCAGACACGGAATTTATACGTGAGACCACATGCGCTTTCGCGACGAGCCTGAGTTTCTAGCGGACCTGGAAGGTCCGCGGTCCCAAAGGTATCTATTGCCCTAACCCCTTAGTAGCTCTCATAGTTTAATGAAAAAGAGCTTTTGAATCCTTTTCCTTGAAACCTGCATCTCTTTCTAGTATAGAAATATACTAGAACACCGATAATACTACACACTACCTAATACTATATGACCTGCACCAGTAACGTGTCTGAAAAAGCCATTCTTCACGATCTCCTTTCGGATGGAAGGGTTTGGTCTGCTACGCACGATAAAGCAGGTTTCCTCCCATCCCCTTCTCATCACCGTACAGAATCTGCAGGGTGCCTCCCCTTTAAGATCCCCGAGATAGACGATCTCCTCCCTCATGGAGGATTAAAGTGCGGTGCAGTTCATGAGTTTTTTTACAACGACCCGCTCCTCGCTCCACGCATTACTTCACGCAAAAAAAGTCCTGCTACAAAGCTCTCACTATCTCGCACAATCCCCACACTGCTGGCGTACAACACAATTGAGAGCTACTACGATTCACCTGCAAGCGCCTGGGATGCTAGCTACTCGCGTGAAAAGATCTTTCCTTTTTTTATCGTATGGATCGGCAAAGGATGTTGGCCAACCCCTTTTGCTCTTCCTAATCACTGCCTTGCCTCGTGCCTCTTTATCGACCCACCATCAGAGAAGCTGACGCTCTGGACTCTTGAAACAGCACTTCGCTCCCATGCAGTGAAGCTCGTTGTTGCAGATTGTCCATCGCTCTCCCTTACTACTTCGCGACGGCTACTCCTTGCTGCAGAAGCGCATAATACTACAGCGATTCTTTTGCGAGATATTCGCGATATCGCGACACCAAGTAGCGCAACTACACGCTGGGAACTAACTCCTCACGCTGCGCTCAATCAGCCCCTTCCTCTGTGGGAACTCAGCTTGCAAAAAATTAAAGGGGGTTCGCTTGCGACCCGTTCGTGGATTGTAGGTTTAAAGGAGAATGCTCATGAAAAGGGCGCGTCAGTATCTCTGCGTGTATTTCCCCGAGTGGGCGATAGAAGTGACGAAGCGAAAGCTGAGCACATCTCGCAAGACAGCATCTCTCAATACGGCACATAAAGAAGGCCCTGCAGGTCGCACAAAGAGTGTGCTTTTAACAAAAGAAGTCTCGCAACAACTGGTTGTGATGCGCTGCTGCTCACACGCTTTACAAGCAGGGGTGCGTCACTTAATGCCTCTTACGCTTGCTGAAGCGCTTACTCCTGGAGCATACTGCGAACCATTTGATCCGGTACGCGACTGCAGAGCACTGTACCGATTAGCTGTATGGTTCCTACAGTACTCTCCCCTGGTTGGACTGGACTATGAACTCTTTAGAGCACGCTCACTATCGATAGCGGCGCTTTCTGAAGTGAGCCACCTTCACTACGGGATTATCGCCGATCTCACGGGGACAGAGAAGCTACACCGCGACCTACGCGAGTTTAGCACCTTTATTCAGAAAACCTTTGCGCACTCTGCTCGTGTCGCTCTCGCACCAACTCTGGGTGCTGCATGGGCACTCTCTCGCTATGGACATGCAAAGTCTCTCCCCCTAACGGTACCGTCACAGTCGCATATCTCAGAGGCACTGAGTGATCTTCCTGTACACGCTCTACGAATTGATAGTAGCTGCATCTCAATGCTTGGTGATGTGGGAATACAAAGCATCGGCGCACTCCTACAGCTACCACGACGATCGCTTGCGCAGCGCTTTGGTAAGTTCTTACTGTATCGACTTGATCAAGCTCTCGGCACAATTGAAGAGCGGCTTCACACCGTTACGCCACCACGCCACTTTGAGAGCGCAAAGGTTTTTGAACCACCACTTATTAATAGGGCATCAATCACTCGCGCTATCGAACACCTCTTTAATGCACTCCTTGAAACGTTACAGCGCGAGGAACGGATAGCAAAAACATTTTCACTAACGATTAGCGATACAACTGCTCAGTCGATTACAAAAGAGTTCCCCCTCGCTGCTGCTACAAGTGATACGAAACATCTTGCGGCTATCATCACTCCAATTATTGAAACTATGACGTTCTTTGGTGAGGTGCGTGAAATTAAACTTAAAGCAAAGCAGATAGAAGCAGCGTATAGCGATCAAATAACTCTCGGGGCTTCCCGGGATTCAGCACACTCAAAACGGGAGCGTAAAGAGCTCTTAAACTCATTCAGCGTTCGGCTTGGAAAAGACCGCGTTTCACTTGCAACGCTTCACCACTCGTACATCCCTGAGCGCTCATTTTCATACACCTCTGCCATAAGCTCATCGTCATATGAGTCTACACCTGTTACTTCACACACCGTATGTGAACCACTTGTGCCCTACACCATCACAGACCGCCCATCTATCCTGCTTGAGAACCCAGAGCAGATATCAACGATTGCGATGCTTCCGGATAAACCGCCCTCATTTATTAACTGGAGAGGAGCTCACCTCAAAATTATCTCTGGCATCGGACCTGAACGTATCGCGCCTGAGTGGTGGGCCAGCGACCTACAGACTGGTATTTTCTCGGAGCGGGATTACTTTAAAATTCAAGACGACTGTGGACGCTGGTTGTGGGTATACCGCAATCAAGGCACACACGAATGGTTTCTGCACGGCGTCTGGACTTAATAGAAACGGTGAGTTTTTCTATGTACGCTGAGTTACAGAGTGCTTCAAACTTCTCGTTTCTCCGGGGCGCAAGTCACCCTCATGAGTTGATGTGGCGTGCAGCGGAGTTGGGATATAAGGCGATCGCGCTAACCGATTACAATACGCTCTCTGGTGTAGTCCGCGCGCATGCAGCTGCTCGCGAAGCTGGTATTCAATGTATAGTTGGATGTCGGCTAGAGGTCGACTTTCAGGGAGAGATCCGCTCAGACGTCAAGCTCTCGCCTTATCAGCGGTCATCACTTCTTGTGTATCCCAGAGATAAAAAAAGCTACGGCACCCTATGCCGGCTTATTACGCACGGAAAACGGGATGTATCAAAGAGCGAGTTCTTCTTACCACTTTCACACTTCCTCCCCGTCCAGAATGAATTCGTAACGATACTCGTGCCTCCTTTCTATCAAACACCACTCCAATCAGTGGGGGGACTGGGATACGATCACTACTCTGTAAACGCACGCCATGCCGTATTTTACGAGCTGTGTAAAATTGTCAAAGATAACTGCACAGACCCACACCTTCTCTCGCTTGCGCTTACCTATAACTACGGTTCACGCAATCGTGAACTTGTTGAGCTTTCACGACAGGTAGCCCGCGCACTATCTATAACTCCCGTTGCTACTAACGATGTGCACTACCACATACCAGAGCGCAAACCACTTCAGGACGTACTGACCTGTATTCGTGACCACTGCACGCTACAGCAGGCTGGATTTCGTCTCTTTCAAAACAGTGAGCGCTTTCTTAAACCTGCTAGTGAGATGGCTCGTCTATTTAGAGATGTTCCGCATGCTATCTCACGCACCTGCGAAATCGCCGAGATGACTTCTGGATTTTCTCTTTCTTCGCTTACCTACACGTATCCTGAAGAGATCTGCCCTAACGGTAAACGCCCAGAGGAGCATCTACGTGAAGCGGTGATGGATGGCGCACAGGCTCGCTACCCAAGTGGAATTCCTCCTCGGGTTTTAGAAAACATCGAACAGGAGCTGCGCCTGATTAGAGAGCTTGATTACGAGAAGTACTTTCTTACCTGCTATGACATCGTAAACTTTGCTCGTAGTCGTGGGATCTTGTGTCAGGGAAGAGGCGCTGCAGCGAATTCAAGTGTGTGTTTCTGTCTCGGTATCACTTCGGTAGACCCGATGCAGATAGATCTTCTTTTTGCGCGATTTATAAGTAAAGAACGCCAAGAGCCTCCTGATATCGATATCGATTTTGAACACGAGCGCCGAGAAGAGGTGATTCAGTATATCTACCAGCGATTCGGTCGAGAGCGCGCTGCTATCGCAGCTGAAGTAGTAACGTACCGCGCCCGCAGCGCTGTACGAGAAGTTGGCAAGGCGCTTGGCCTCTCCCTTGAAGTCGTCGATAAGTTAGCTAAAAGCGTTCACCGCTGGACCGGATGCGCAATTACTTCAGAAACTCTGCGAGAGATCGGGCTTAATCCCTTTGATCCTACAGTACAGAATACAGTCGCTCTTTCGCATCAACTGATTGGATTTCCACGCCACCTCTCGCAACACGTAGGAGGCTTTATAATATCACACGATCCGCTGTGTGAAATCGTTCCGATTATCAACGCCGGCATGGAGAATCGCACCATTATTGAATGGGACAAGAACGATATCGAAGAGCTTGGGATGTTGAAAATAGACGTTCTGGCACTTGGAATGCTCACCTGCATCCGCAAAGCGCTTGCTTTAATTAACTCGCTTCACGGCACACAATACGAACTTCATTCAATCCCGGCTGAAGACCCGACCGTATACGACATGCTGTGTGCCTCAGATAGCGTTGGGGTTTTTCAGGTTGAGTCACGCGCTCAGATGTCGATGCTGCCTCGACTTAAACCACGCTGCTTCTATGACCTAGTGATAGAGGTAGCAATTGTGCGTCCTGGGCCAATTCAGGGGAATATGGTGCACCCTTTTCTACGCAGACGCGCAGGCCTTGAGAAGCCGTATTTTCCCGACGAGCGTGTTGCAGCCATTCTTGGCAAAACCCTAGGGGTTCCGATATTTCAGGAGCAAGCGATGCGGCTTGCTATAACGCTTGCAAATTTCTCTCCAGGCGAGGCTGAGCAGCTCCGACGTGCTATGGCAGCATGGAAAACACACGTTGGTGTCATTGAGGCTTTTAAAGAGAAGATCGTGCGTGGGATGAAAGAGAATGGGTACTCAGAAGAGTTTGCCGAAACGTGCCTGAATCAGATAAAGGGCTTTAGCGAGTACGGCTTCCCTGAATCTCACGCTGCATCGTTTGCGCTACTTGTCTACGCTTCAGCGTGGATCAAGCGCCACTATCCAGCCGAATTCGCTGCTTCTTTAATAAACAGCCAGCCGATGGGCTTTTATGCTCCACCTCAGATCGTGCGTGATGCACAAGCACACGGGGTGACCGTAGAACGAATTGATGCAAATAAAAGTGCCTGGGATTGTACGGTAGAGTACACAGATGATGGCACTCCTCGCCTCCAGCTTGGCCTTCGACTCATCTCGGGGTTACGGCGTGACCACGCACACGCCTTAGAAAACTCTTCTGAGCAATCTACTTCGATACATGAATTACGCAGCAAGGTGCCGACACTTACCCCATCAACGCTTAAGACTCTGGCACGGGCTGACTCATTCTCGTCTTTTGACCTCTCACGCCGTAGCGCACAGTGGCAGATACAGGAGCTACCCCCTTCCCCAGCTCCACTAGATGCGCTGTTTACCGCGCGATCTGATACACCCGTTACTCTACCGCAAACGACCTGGCAAAGGGATATGTTTGACGATTATGCAACAACTGGTCTCTCGCTGCGCGCTCATCCAGTGCAGTGCGTACGTACGATCCTTGAGAGTAAAGGAGCTAAAACTACCACTGATCTACTATCTAAGAACGGAATCCCTGTGGGAACCCGAGTAACCACAGGGGGTCTCGCCATAACTAGGCAGCGACCTGGAACTGCTAAGGGGGTAGTATTCATCACCTTGGAGGACGAATGGGGGTCACTCAATTTGATCATCCGACCGGCTCTCTTTGAGCGTTACAGCACGATTGTCATGTCAGCGTCGCTACTGTGTGTCACAGGCTCGCTACAACGGATAGGGGAAGTTCTCTACATTGAGGTCGATGATATCACCTCCCTTGATACCTTCTTGCGCCATGCCAGCAGTAAGGTGCAAAAAGGGCTTGAGCGTGTGCCGTCGCGGACGTACTCGTACTAAAAGGGAACGCAATGCCTATGAGTCAGCATTCGCCCATGCAGCGCGGAAGAAAGTCAGCTTTTAGGGTCGAATAAACGACAAATCCAGCAAATACCATCACTCGCTATCGCTTTTCATATCGTCTAAACGTTTAATTCAAATTGCCATTAAATGTTCTATATGCTATTTTATATTAAACGTT
>JBIIHY010000201.1:0-6162 GCA_044235305.1 Bdellovibrionota bacterium | reverse complement strand
GTGCGTTTAAAGATAGCAGTTGTGGTGGATGCACTGGGGAATCCTTACTCAGAGCAACAACGCGGAGAACTCCTCGGCGCACAGCAAGAGGTCTTCCTCTTTCCACAGGGAATCACTCATCGTGTTACGAAATGGCAGGACACTCCGATTCCGCCTTCAGCCCTAAAGATTACCGGTGTAAATGGGGGAGATACCGTTTTTCTGCAGCCCCTTATAGACAAAGATGCGCGCCCGCGGGGCATCCCAGTTTTGCATCCTAAGGATGGCGCGCACGCTCAGGTAGCCTGGGGATAGCTAGCACTGTATGATCAACGGATATCATCCATGAGCACCTCGCCAGAGTCTAATGCAGCAAAAGCTGTTGCTATCACGCAACTCGCATGCGAGATCGCTCGCGAAGGTAGCGATCCAAATGCAACTGGATTTGAAAAGCTCCGCCGTGCAACTGTGGCAAAGATTGCTGGCGAACCGCCGCAGACATCCGAAGCACTAACCGAAACCGAAAGAGAGCGCCGGCTCAATGATGCTCGAGCCGCTCTTGAGGGGCTACGAGCGCCGGATGTAGTAGCCATACAACGAGGCACTACACGAATAGCACCGCCCCAACCTCAACCCCCTAGCACAGAGAAGTTCTCTTTCTCTTGGCCAAGCATAATCGTCTCAGGCGAACGGCCATTCGGAACTTGGCTCGGATTCAACACCATACGGCGCCCTGTTGCACCCACACCACCTGCCAGTAATCCCAGCGTTGAACGCAACACAGAAGCTGTAGAGCAGAAAACACCAAGTGGCAAAACCAAAACTGCTCCCCCCAAACCCTCTCAATCGCCTCCAGCCACACTCTCCACCGACTCCGAAGAACCCCAACCGTGCGTAGCCTCGTTAAGCGATGTTGGAAGTGAACATGATGCGCCCAAGGAGCAGCACCCCGCACCATTTGGTTTCGCGCCATCGTTCAGCAGCGACACCTCACCACCTGTGCGAATAATTAGCCACCACTCTCGTGGCGCCGCACATAATGGGTGTCCTATCGTTACACCGGATCATTCGGCACCAAACGAGAATCCTGCCAGGTTCCCTATTACCTGTGAAAAACCAAGTGATCCAACACGACGTCAACTCATCGATGATTTTCTTGAGAAATACTCAGTGAAGGTACTCGGCATCGGTAAAGTGGCCATTATTCTCCCTGCAGGGGTAAGCCCACTACAACTCATCCAAGAGGGAGATGCTATCGCAACTAAACTTGGCTGGCCGGGAGTCTTCGACTACAGACTCGAGAAATGGAGCGAGGATCATCTTTTTAAACAGCAAGCTGCCGAAGCGACTGTTATCGCAGTTGAAGGTGGGGTGCCTGGCTCGACAAACAAGAACATCCAACAACAAATCAACGAGGGATACATCGATGTTGATGTATCTGAGTTAGCGGTAGCAGCGATTGCCTACCTACTCGCCACTGGAGAAGACTTCTTTTCTGGCTTCGACGTCCGGGCCGCTCGCGACACGCTTCGCTTACTTCCTAGCGGTCTACAAATCGCTGGAACTGAGCAGTACCTACCCCTACCAGGTGTTAGAGCATCGCGCCGCCTGAAACCTGAAGAAACGGGTATCTCGCTTAATCCGCCAGCTTTGGCAGTTGCACCTGATACAAAAGCGCAGCAGACAGAAACACCTACACCATCAGACCAACCTCTCGTTCAAGGAAAAAATGAACTTGAGGAACCCGATAGAGACCGAGTGCGGTTTGAGTTACCAGAAGGGCCGAACGAAAAAAATCTCCTTACCTCATTTATATCTAAGTTCGACGTGCAGTCTTTTGGACTTGGGCGCGTAAGGCTTGTTATCCCTAAGGGAGTAAGCCGAATCGAACTCATAAACCGAGCCCACAGCGTAGCAACCGAGCTGCGGTGGCTTGGAGTGACAGAGAGCCTCCTCGACTCCTGGCGCAACGATCCTGTCTTTACAACCCCTTTATCTGAACCTCTCACTATCGAGATCGATAGCTCGGATTCCAACTCAACCCGTCTTACATTCGACGAGCAGGTCGCAAGGGGGTACAACAACGTAACGTTACCAGATCTCGCAGCAGCCCACCTGGCGAACCTGATAAGTACCGGGGAGGATCTCTTCTCTGGCTGCTCCGTTCGGTCCCAAGGCGGCACACTCGTATTTCGCAGAGACGGAGGTCTTCAGCTCTCTACCCGACGTGATGATGGGCGCTATTACTCGACATTTGGTTCGAAGCGGTTGGTGTTAGGTCGCAGAGCCGACAATCTGTGAGCCAGGTAGCGGCTCATCCTACTAAAAAAGAAGTTTAGAACAGCTTCCAGTAAACCGATATACGCAGGGGGAAGTGGGAATTCTTTGCCCACGGGTCAGGGGAATGATTGATTTACCGCAAGACTCTTATGTTAGTCAGCGCATTCGGCCGCTCCAGCCTCTATGGGCCGCGTTATTCATAACGCTGCTAGTCATCGCACGACCATTATCCGCCCAGTGGCCTGGGGTCGTGGATGGCAGCTTTCCGGCTAATGCAAAGCCAGTTCCGTGTGTCGATAGAGAGCTACCTCTCGTTAGCGCACCGATCAATGGAACAAGTGGATATGGGGAGTTACGCAGAACGTCTATCATATATGGTGAGGCCTGCTCGACTGGATGTCGCTTCAGGGATATGGCGTCACAGCCGTCCATGTCCTGCCCGCCTACACCCGTGCGACCGCAAGACCCTTTCGGAGGAGCACCAGTATACGACACCCCCTGGGATAACCTTGGAAACAACCCAGGACTCGGCCCCCCTAGCGACGGTTCTTCACCGCCTTCCTGGAGAAATGATGGCAACGCGTGCTGCGTGCAGTACAGCTTCAATTTGAAGGGAAGAGCGGTAATGACAACGGGATACGGTAGCTGCGAGCAGGGAGTATGCAAACCATTCCCAAACCCCTCTCCTACAGCGAGAGCAACAATCTCAACACCCTCACCCGGATCATCAACCTCCCGTGGCAATCAAGGGCAAGTGCCCACCCAGGACCTCGACCGCTGCAATCCATCCATTGAGGTTTCACCGTCGACTGTCACCTTCTCGCCACTTCAAAATGATGTGCTGACGGCCAGCATACAAAATGCTGCAGGCTGCTCAACCGCGAAGCTGCGCAGCGCTGCGATATTTTGGCGACGCAACGCAACCCAAAGCACTCCGCCAACGATACTTGGAAGAGGAGATAGCTACCAGCTCACAAACAAAGATAGCTCTGGCACCTACTTTGCGGAGCTCAGAATCTCTACAGGCTCAGGAGTCAGATGGATACGTTCACAGAACGAAGCGTCTGTCACAGTACCACTACCGGGCACACTTACATTAACGCAGGACCTCGTTGATACAACTGCCGATGAAGGCACGTACGTGTTATTTGCCCCAACTTTTACTGGCCTCGGCTCATCGGGCACCGTTCGATGGTATTTTACGCCACTCTCTTCAACAAACACTCAAGAAGTAGGAACCGGTCCTCGCTTCGAGATAACGTCTGCCCTCGCAACACACCGTGGAACCTACATTGCTGTTGCTAGAAACAGCAGCGGCGAGCTTGCTACCTCCCGTGTGCGACTCCTTATCACTCCTCCAGGAACAGGATTCGGCCGACCAGCAAGGAGTCCAGGAAGCAGTGATGACGATGTAAGTGGCATCATCAGCTGGGACGGCGCCAATTTACAACCTGACGGTGCTACAGAGTTTGAGCCGGTGCTTGAGTCAAACGCGGGAACTGCTCGAGAGCTGATGCTCTACAATCCTCTGAAAACCCCTCTCAGCGCTCGGGTCTCAGTACGGGGAGATTTTACAATCTCTACATTCGGTCAAAAGGTAGACTTTGCTGCACGCCCGACTCCAGTACCATCAGCGACACCTATAGCTGATGCTCCGCAATCAACGTGGTCTGCAAGGCTGGCACCGGGCACCGGAGTTTCAATCTCTATTGCTCCAAGGGCTTCGCGAGTTGGCCAGAACCAAGGCACACTTTCCGTTAAACTTGGCACAGTGACACTTTCCCATAATCTTCGAGTGCAGGTTGACCCTGTACCGGGATGGATTGAATACTTCCTTGAGGGAAATCTAGTTCCCTTGATGCGCGGCGGGGTAGTGAATCTCGGTGCGATACCAACAAGTCGCCGCGACCTTAAGGTAAAGCTGTACATCCGCAATTCGGGCGGACAATCGCTTCAGCGCCCCTCCTTGAGAATCGAGGGCGATGGGGCTTTTATCTCTTGCGACAGCACTACCAACCTGGCTGCGCAAGCTGCCTCGGAGTGTCTTATCACAATTGAGCGAGGGCGTTCTCAGAGCAAAACAGCAAAGCTTCTTACAACAGAGTCACCTCCCGAACTTTCAACTATTAGATGGCGGGAGGAGGAATGACTACACTACAACGCCTCATTACACTGATTATTACCGTTGCGACACTTCTTCCTGCGCTTCCAGTGCAGGGGCAGACGTGTAGGTTGTATCTTGATGACGCAAGGCCTGAACAGCTTGGGATTTACATCCGGCAAGCCTGGTCGAATCGGCTGCCTGAAAATTGGCGTGAGCTTTTTCATGCACACGAACGCGACGTACACCCGAATGAACAGATTTTTGAGCGAATAGACAATCGGCCTTTCGAACCCGAGGACTCCAGAGAGGCGGCCCTGTGGCGGCAGTGCACTACGCTTCCACCTGGTGCTGTACGCACGATGCAGGGAGTTACGTATGAAGGCGACCCCGTTTGCGCTGTCAAGCTATCGGAGGAAGCGGAACGACTCCTGATTGCCCCTGGTGCAAGAGGTCCCATGATGTCGGTAAATGCAGATAGCGGTTACTGGGCAGTTGAAATCGCCCAGCCGTCGAAGCTTCCCGATGGTACCGATGGTTACGCTCTCACACTTCCTCGAGCCCACCGCTTTGGCCACCGCTTTGGAGTACTCTCCTCCAGCAGGTTCTTCTGCTCGGTGCCGGAGTTCCTAGCTAGATATTATCATGCCGCTGGCGGGTGGGCATTAGCGTTCGAGGCGGATCTATCCTTCGGCAACATCTGCGAATGCCCCCGTGGCTTCTTAGATTTCCTAAACGATTCCCGCAAAGCTTCGTGGTTTAGCGTGATATCATCAACCGAAGACCTATCGGGGGTATGTAGTGGAGGAGGCTGCTTAACTGCGTACCAAGGTATCTCAGAGCTTGAATTCGCCTCACACGATTCAACAAGAGAACGCTTCTATGTAGACAGCATCCAATTTACACAGCGACCAAGCCTTGGATTGTGGTTTCCTAGCACTTCGAATGTGCACAAACCATTCTCTGGATGCTTCTCTAAAGAGCTAAAGTACACACCCCTTAGCAGTCGGATCACCTTCTCAAACGATGACAAGAAGGCTCTTCTTAACGAGGCAGAATACTACTACACGCTAAGCCAGCTAGTAACGGCAAAAAAAGCTCTCTCACAACACATCAATTCTACCATAATTGCGACACAACTTACCGAGAGTGACATCTTTGACCCTTTCGAAAATGCTGAGAGCTACGAGATGGTCGATAGCGCCTACCAGCTCTGGCTGGCCTCTCGGCCTAAACCGACGGCAGATCAATCCGCAGCGCTTTCACAGCTAAATTCAACCTTCGTTGCGCTGATGCAAAGCACGGAAGATCAATCCGCAGCGCTTTCACAGCTAAATTCAACCTTCGTTGCGCTGATGCAAAGCATTGAGCTAAACAGCGCCATAAAAGACCTTCAAGAGGTCGTCTTTGAATTCTCAAGCTTTCGGCGCACGCCAACCCCGGCAATCCTCGCCTGGGGACGCTACATGAATAAAACTTTTCCTGAAGGAGTAGTTGAACCAGTCGACTGGTATGAAGCTCTCTTCCTTGGCGTCTGCCCTGCGCCTTATAAATGTGGGGGCGCAATCGGAGATGCGCAAATAGCGCTTGCGCGGGCTATCACTGATAAGCAGGCTATCGTTGCCAAGCATTTTAATTTGCTCCCCTGGATCGCACAGATACAGAACGACCAACGCTTCAAAGCAGGTGATCTCATTCCACGAAACGAGGTGAAACATCTCTCTTTAAATTATCTCAAGAGATATCTTAGGTCCGGCTACCCAGACGACAGACGTCTCCTTGATGATTATGAAGAACTCGAA
>JBIIHY010000013.1:0-19196 GCA_044235305.1 Bdellovibrionota bacterium | reverse complement strand
GGAAGTGGCATAAGGTAACTTTTTTGTCCCGTTGAACACGCGCCATGACGCCGCGTATCAAAAGCTTCATGTAGCTAGTTGCAACGAACGGGAGCCCTTCAATCGTTCGAAAGGTAATCGCGTATAACTTTTGTGACTCGTAGTAGCGTGCACGGTGGCCCATAGCCAAATCTAAGAGCCTTTGTGGCTCTACTCCTTTTACAATATTAAAATGCACCGCTTCGCCCGTTATCCACTGCAAGCAAGCTACAGCCTAAATAGGCTTCGTGTCGCAGAAGCGTAGTGCCGCCGTGGCTGTGCAGGAACAAAAAGAACGACCATCCCAGCCGAGGAATGCTCCGCCCGTGGTGAATTAAAGTGCTGTTACCAATTAATCGAGAGGTTGGGCAGAAAGTTGTCTTTTAGTCTTGAGGTGTAGATGGCAAATTCGAATCGTACTAGGGGAATAAATGGGTGAGAAGTGTGAGCGATTTGATGGCACCACGTCAGGCGAGCGTTTGTGCGAGCGATAAGCCTCAAATCGTGCCCCCCCCCTGTTTTAGGTCGCAAATATGGGGGTGCGCTGGATCTAAGATGCTTTTTCTCCGGATGTTTGGTGAGGATGGTGCCATGCACGGCTTGGTGGTGTGTGTATCGGCGCCAAGCCTACCCTGATAAAAGGTTGTCTTGGAGTATTAGGGGTCTCTTCAGGAGTCCAAAGTTG
Source organism: Bdellovibrionota bacterium (assembly GCA_044235305.1). Lineage (GTDB taxonomy): Bacteria > Bdellovibrionota_C > UBA2361 > UBA2361 > OMII01 > OMII01. Next base: position 18,493 of record JBIIHY010000013.1, on the reverse strand, counting down.
AATTGCCCCGGAGTCTTGGCGTTTGATGTGTCGGTATGGCGCATGGGCGTGGGCGGTGGGGTAGTTGTCTAAACCACCACCCGCGGCGGTTAATTGGGTGCTGCCTGATGGGGGATTGCTAGGGTAATAAAAGCTCGTGGTATTCAATGGTTGGTGAATATAAGTTTAAGTGCGTTAAACTAACGGCGGGTTGCCTTGGAGCATCAAGAGTCAAGAGTCAACAGCCTCTCAGGGAGGAACACAGGCTGCGGCGCTTCATCGGGGCAGCGCTGATGTATGCTGGTTTGGTTGTGTTGCTTTATCCGCTAGCCTACTTCGCAGGAAACTAAGGTTGGGGTCTGGGGCACCAGGGGTCAGAGAGTTCAGGGTCCGATGACCTACTTAGTTTAAAATCGACCCGTGTCTAAAAACCGCGCTGCTAGGACTGCAGAGGTCGTGCTGAAAGGCATCCAGGCATGAAGTGTCGTGACTTTTGCGAAATCGTGGCAACTTGGAAGGAGCGCCTCGCGGGCAAGCACCACTCCGTCGTTGTCTTCCTTAAAGGGAGGAAAATAGCCCCAACGGTTGCTCAGCCCACCGACCACGCAGCCGATTTGTAGTTGGCGGGGTACGAGTGGCAGCGTGAGTGCACCTAGTTCAGTTAGTATCGGGCCAAATATAAAGCGTGGAACTGAGTGTTGTGAAAGTCGTCGCGCTATGGTCGCTGAGAGGTGCGGCGAACCCAAAGTTACTAGTCTATGCAGAGGAACTGGAGAGATATCGCTTGCATCGAGCGCGCGCACCACTATCCCGCCCAGAGAGTGGCCTACAAACGAAACTGGTCCGGGAATGTTTTTTACCTTAAGGAAGAAGGCGAGTCCTTCTGCGGCGTCCTTAATCCGAATCCTGCGCGATGCATATTCATAGCGGTGAATACGCGCATTCGGGAGTAAACGCTGCAGCCGTTTTGACATGAGCGCCATATCGAGCTGTGAGCGCGCCAGTCCGTGTACTAACACTATCTGCGGGGCGGAATGCGACTCCCGTATCACAACTCTGACACTTTCTTAGGAGTTTGCTACAAGCGGCGCTAGGTCAACCGGCCTATACGTCGAAGGCTTGCGTACCTTTCCCCGTGCATCCTTCCCTACAGCAAAAAAGTCACCATCCACTTTGAGCACCTCAACGCGCGCGACTTCTTGAGGCCACGCAACGTTTTGGTTGCAGTGCCACTCAGATTGCTCCAGGGTGCGAGGCTCTCCGTTGTAGTCTTGTAGCTTTACGAATTTTTCGAGGTTGTTGTCGCACACCAGTTCGAAGGCTTCCTCAAGTGGAACGCCAAATGCGCACGAATTCCAGTACATCGTGTAGGCTACATCAGCTAGACCATCGATCATCTCTTCATGGTCGGCTTGTTTGGCTGCTTCGTATCGCAGGGCATCAGGCTCCGTTATTGGGGTATCCTTTACATAAGGAGTGACGCCTAGCCCTTTTATGACGTACTCAAGCACTTCTGAAAGGAGCAGTTGCGCGCCGAGTGCGCGCTGAGCGGGGTCACCGCTGGTGAGTTTTTGGCGGGTCTCCTGGCCTGCTAGCTGCATAAATTTCTTTATTTTTGAAGAATCCATACTACCCCTTGGAAAGACAACTGCTCTGCTTTATACGATTATTGGAATCTGAAATCCATGCCTTGAAGGTTTTGGAGAGCTGAGGGAAAGTATTAATAATACTGATAATACTAAGGAACATCGATATGAAGGTTGTTTTAACCGGTGCAAAGGGTCAGTTGGGGCAGACTTTTCTTAAGCGAGTGAATGATCCGGCCTGGGCGCTGGTTGCACTCGATAGTGCTGAGTGTGACATCTCCTCGTTGTCAGCCGTTGAAAGAGCGATGAATTCGCATGCTCCGCAGGTTATCATTAATTGCGCCGCCTATACGGCGGTCGATAAAGCTGAGACTGACCGTGACCGTTGCTACGCAGTTAATGCTGAGGGGCCAGCTAACCTTGCGCGGGTGGCTCGTACGATCGGTGCCAGGCTCGTTCATGTCAGCACGGATTATGTTTTTGATGGGAGTGCCAAAGTTCCTTACACCGAGCAGTCTCCCACTGCGCCGCTGGGTGAATACGGTCGTTCAAAGCTCGCCGGTGAGCACGGAGTTCTCGAACACAATCCAGATGCTCTGGTAGTTAGAACATCATGGCTCTACGGCATGACGGGTCATAATTTTATCCGCGCTATTCTGAAGCGCGCCAAGGAGAAGGGAGAGCTGAAAGTTGTAAACGATCAGATCGGATCGCCGACCTGCACGGAGACTCTTGCAGATGGGATTGCAACTCTTCTTACTACGTCAGAGAGTGGTATCTTCCACATCACAAACAGTGGTCGATGTACGTGGCATGATTTTGCCTCTGAGATCATGAATGCAGTTGGTTGGTTGGATGTTCCGGTTGCTACGTGCAGGACCGAAGATCTTAATCTCCCAGCGCCACGACCAGCTTTTAGTGTCATGGATAATGCGCGCTGGCGCTCGCTCGGCTTTTATCCATCTCCCGATTGGCGCGATAAATTCCGCGAGTTCTTTGTGCGTTTTATGCGCGAGAATCCTGAGGTGGTATCGCGGTAAAACTGCCAACTACATCACAGGAATGTTGTTGTTGAGCAGCTCTTTGTAATTTCGTATCTCCTCACCGTCGAGCTCAAGCGAGGTTGTACGGTAGCCTGCATTATGTGCTAGCTCGGTTATGACCCGTTCGAACGCATGCGCGAGGGTGCCGTCTTGTTGACCAGCTTCAGGGTCAAACGAGAGTAGAGATTCTGGGAGCTGATGCAGGTCGCGCAACGCATCAGGGTTAAACCAGAACATCGAGCCTGCAAAAAATCCAAGCTCTTCGCTCTTAATGTCTGTGCGCCCAATTGCCTGTCGTATCGCTTGAACGTGTGCTCTATTTGCTCCCCAGAACTTAGGGTGTGAGAGATAAAAATTGTGCGGGCCAATTACGCCAGCTTCTCCGGATTCAAGTAGTTGGATCGCTCGTTGAATTGCAACGCCGTCAGGGCAGAGCTGTTCATAGAGCGCATTTCTCCACACGTCTCCCTTCTTACTGTAGAGGCTTTTCTTTAAGTGGAGCTTTAGTACTGCTTTGTAGGGCGTAAACGCTCCCGTCCGAAAAAGTGAAAGGAAGGGTCCGATATCACGACCGCGGTTCTCGGTGGTTACTATAACGATGTGGGGCGTAACAGCTGCGAGTGTGCGCTCAATAAGCGGTATATCTCTTCGGTGAGGAGTTGTAACAAAGAGATCAAACGGTTCCGTAAAACGACGCAATGTCTTTTCGAGATCACTTAAAAGGTCAGCGTAAAAGGCGTGCACCACTACAGCTACTCTCGCTGTGTTGGAGCGTCTATCAACTTCAAAGATTGGGGTAAGTGGTCGTGCACAGCCGTCGCCCCCCTTGATTGGTGCAGCGATTGCACGGTAGCGGTGGTACAGCTTTTGAACTGGTCTATGTAGGGTAGGTGATGAGCGGATAAGGTTTGATAGTGAGTGTAGCCACCGCTTTCTTCCGGTAAAGGGCAAGGTAGTAGCGGCAACAGCCTCTGTCCCTTTTTGCGCAGAGTAGGATCGACCCATTTCTTCCAGGAGCTGCCCTAGCGCTGCATCGATTGTTTTCGCAGGTGGTGGCGCCCATAAGGAGCGTGCACATTCTTCAATTATCCTGAGAGAAGATGATTCTTTACTTGCAGCCACCTTCTCCCATCCCGTAAGGAGGATAAACGGAGCTATTGTTGAACGTAGATAGCGCAACCGCGCGGCAAAGAGGGGAGCATCTGCTTGGTCGTTTGGCATTGAAACTGCAACGGGTGCTTGATTGTTCGAGCGCAAGGAACGTTTGATATCCGTCTTTATGGCCTCTTTAACCGCAAGTGAAGTGTCGTAATCGATTGCTAGGGGATCTGTCGGTGTGGCGCCGCACAATGAATGAATGGCGCGCAGGGTCTCAAGGGATATTTTCTCTTCCGTTCCGGACGTATAACCGAAGCAGAAGGGAATAGAGAGTTTAAGTGTTGAACGAGGTATCTCGGTAGACGAGGAAGCATTTTCGTCAGGTGGTACAAAGCAGATTCCATCAAGCCGAGCTAATGTTGCTAGGTCTGCTGCGCGTACCAGCGCTTCGCGCTCCAGGGGAGCGTAATATACGGCTATAACGGGGCAGTATTGCCGATGATCCACTACGGTACTAGCCATCCGTAACACATCCAAGGCTTGCAGAGGTAACGCTGCGTATATATTTAAAGAGCACTCCGCTTGTTACCTTGTAGGGCGGAGCCTTCCACTGTGCGCGACGAGTTTGTAGTTCAGCTTCAGGCACGTGCAGGGTGATCTCGTTCATTACCGCATCGATTGTTATCTCATCTCCATCGTGCACAAGGGCTATCGGTCCACCATCCTGAGCCTCTGGTGTAATGTGTCCGACTAGAAAACCGTGCGAGCCACCGGAGAAGCGACCATCCGTAATGAGAGCTACGTCGTGTCCTAGCCCTGCGCCCATAATTGCTGAGGTTGGTGTGAGCATCTCAGGCATACCGGGTCCGCCCTTTGGTCCCTCGTAGCGAATGACTACAACTGTTCCTTTTCCGATCTCACCGCGCTCAAGACCAGCTAGCATGTCCTCTTCTGCGTCGTATACGCGTGCTGTACCTGTAAATGAGAGTCCCTCCTTGCCGGTAATCTTTGCAACCGACCCTTCAGGAGCTAAGTTGCCGCGCAAGATCCGGATATGACCAGTTTCTTTTATTGGTTGCGAGAGCGGCTTAATAATCGGCTGTCCCTCGGTTAGCCCTGGAACGTGGGCAAGATTTTCAGCGATGGTCTTGCCGGTAACGGTCAAACATGAACCATCCAGTAACCCCTCGGCTAAGAGATACTTCATCACTGCCGGTACTCCACCAACAGCACAGAGATCCTCCATCACGTATGCGCCGCTCGGTTTTAGGTCAGCGATAAATGGAATACGATCGCTTACCTTCTGGAAATCATCGATTGAGAGCTCAACCTGAGCTGTCTTTGCCATCGCTATCAGGTGTAACACCGCATTGGTTGAGCCTCCCAGCGCCATTATAACCACCATTGCGTTCTCAAACGCTTGGCGTGTCATGATGTCACGGGGTTTGATGTCTTTTTCAAGTAAGAGCCGAATCGCTTTGCCGACTTCGCGACACTCTTGTCGCTTTTCATCGCTTTCCGCCGGATAGGAAGAGGAGAAGGGGAGGCTTAGTCCCATAGCCTCAATCGCGGCTGCCATTGTGTTAGCAGTATACATACCGCCACAAGCTCCTGCGCCCGGACACGACTTGCGAACGATCTCTTCTCGCTCTTCTTCGCTGATGCTACCCGCTAATGCTTCACCGTAGCTTTGAAAAGCTGAGACGATATCGAGCTTTTTATTTTTCCAACATCCAGCACGGATCGTTCCGCCGTACACCATGATTGCTGGTCGGTTAAGGCGTGCCATAGCCATAACACAGCCAGGCATATTCTTGTCACATCCTGGAATGGTAACGAGCGCATCGTACCACTGAGCAGAGGTTATAGTTTCAATCGAGTCTGCGATCACATCTCGCGAGGGAAGGGAGTAGCTCATTCCTTCTGTTCCCATCGACATCCCATCGCTTACACCGACGGTGTTAAAACGCATGCCGACTAGGTCTGCCGCTTGAACGCCGCGCTTTATCTCTTCTGAGAGTGCAAGCAGGTGCATGTTGCAGCTATTCCCCTCGTACCACATGCTGGCGATCCCCACCTGTGCGCGCTGCATATCCTCTGGTGTAAGCCCGGTGGCGTACAGCATCGCCTGTGATGCTCCTTGGGACTTCGGTTGAGTGATGCGGGAGCTGTATTTATTTATCTTATTCATGTCGGCTGGTCTCTTTTGGGAAGCGCGCTGCGCACTCTCAAATAACCGAGCAGTTATAGCACATTTTTGTTAGGAGAGGTAATAACGGATATGTAGTAGTGTATGCGGCTTGGGCGAGAGTCCTGGCTGTAAGACGCTGCTTAGTTCTTTCCTAATATTTCATTTGGGTAGTCCGTGTGATCGAAATGGATCTCCTACCAGGTTTAGTGATCTGGTGTCGGTATCGATCTTTAATATGAGAACAAAAACACTTCGGGCGGCGCTGTTGAGCGCCGTCTTGTCCTGCGGGTTAGTGGCCCAACAGCCGCCGCCCGCAAGCCCGCCGCCGAGCGTGCCAAATGCCTCGGCGGTAGTAGTTGCTCCTCCCCAGGTCCAGGTGGCCTGGGGGACGCTAGAGGCTGTACGCGGAATGGAAGCGAACCTCAAGATCGCCCGCCAGGCCGCCCGCGACGCTGAAAAGGCGTGGAAGGCTTCCCCGAGCGATCCCGCGCTGCAGGCCACTATGGCCTCAGCGAAGATCGCTCAAGGGAAAGCCGAGGAAGAACTCCGCCGCGCGCGGAGCGCTCTCTCGGATGTTCGCAGAGCAGAGAGGCAAATCAAGGCTGCCGCAAGGCGTCCCTGGTAACACCTCTCCTTCGAGTCCGTGCAAAGATCGTCACACCTTTTTCTCTGCCAACGCAGAGCTGAGGTTTTTTTATACGATCGCACGGACTCCCTTCCTTCTCTCTCGGACCTGAAAAATTTCTCGCTATTCGGGTTTTTGAGTTAGGTAACGCGGAGGCGCGGAAGTCGCGGAGAGTACGGCATTTTACCGGGTAAAAACATGGCCCCTCTGCGTTTTCCGCGCCTCTGCGTTAATTCACCAAAAAACATCACTCGTCACTGATGCCCTACGGCCTAAGCTTCCTAACCTGCGCTCCAGCTTGCCAGAGCTCTGATTCACGGATCTCCTTAAGCTCTTGAGCAAGGCGCTCCTTGTAATCTGAGCGGCTGTTAGCTTCGATAGTGATACGCGCCTCTTCACCTGTGGCAACGCTCTTGTAGAGATCCTCAAACACGGGCGCTACTGCTTCACGGAACTTGTGTCGCCAATCAAGGGCTCCACGTTGTGCGGTGGTTGAGCAGTTTGCGTACATCCAATCCATGCCGTTTTCTGCAACCAGTGGCACTAGGCTCTGAGTTAACTCTTCAACTGTCTCGTTGAAAGCTTCACTCGGTGAGTGGCCGTGTTTACGCAGAATCTTGTACTGAGCTTCGATAATACCAGCAAGCGCACCCATTAAGATTCCACGCTCTCCAACGAGGTCGCTGTAAACCTCTTTCTCAAAGGTTGTCTCAAAGAGGTACCCCGATCCAACGCCGATACCGAGCGCACAAACCTTGTCGCGCGCTTTGCCGGTTGCATCTTGGAAGATTGCAAAGCTCGAGTTGATGCCGCGATTCTCAGTGAATAGTTTCCGTACGCTGCGTCCGGAACCCTTTGGGGCAACCAGTACCACGTCGACATCTTTCGGAGCTTCAATTCCGGTTTGGTCCTTAAAGGTAATGCCGAATCCGTGCGAGAAGAGAAGGGTCTTACCAGGAGCAAGCTCAGCCTTTACGGTTGGCCAACTACTTATCTGACCTGCATCAGAGAGGAGATAGGCGATGATCGAGCCGCGCTTACACGCCTCTGCGATCGGAAAGAGAGTCTCTCCTGGCTTCCAGCCGTCCTCGATCGCTTTCTGCCACGAAGATGTTCCCTCGCGCTGTCCGATAATGACGTTGAATTCGTTATCTCGTAGGTTAAGTGCCTGAGCTGGGCCCTGAACGCCGTAGCCGATGACAGCGATCGTTTCGCGGGCGAGCACTTCGCGTGCTTTGCTGAGTGGAAACTCATCCCTTGTTATTACGGTCTCTTCGGTTCCGCCAAATCGAATCTTTGACATACTATCTCCTTTTGTTTGGTTACTTCGTTAAAAATCTGGACCTTCATTCGCCGCTGGCCGTAGCTCATGCAACGAGCGCGAGAGGTCGTGCTCGTAATCACAGGAGGCAGATACTGCGATCCTTCCTGAACGGACAAACTCAACTACATCGTCATTCGTTAGGAACTCGCGCAGTGCAGATATCTCATCTTCGCTCCCTGTAAACTGCAGCAGGGTGCCGCGGGTAGAGCGTTGCAGAACAACGACAGCGGGGAAACGCTCAGTCAGTGCTGCTTCGCGATCGGCTGCGATAGTGGCCCTAATCAGGGCTACTTCGCGGTGGATGATATCAGGCTCTGCAAATACAAACACCCTGCGAACTTCAATCATGCGCTCTATTTGGCGGCCAATCGTGGCGGCAGTAACCAGGTCGATCTGAATCACCACAGTAAAGCGCGAGATTCCAGGCTGCTCTGTGGCTGAAACCGTTAGGCTTTCAATGTTTATCTTTCTTCGAGTAAAGAGGGTTGTGAGGCGAATAAGGACGCCTGGGCTGTTCTCTGTCCAGACGAGGAATGTTACGGGCTGAGTCATGGCTAATCTTCCTATTTCATCTTCATTTAATCTCTATGCTTCTACTCTAAGCGAATGTCCGCAACCGATGCGCCTGCTGGCACCATCGGAAAGACGTTGTCCTCTTTTTCAACAAGGACTTCGAGTAGGTACGGACCTGGTGTTTCCCACATCTCAGTCAGTGCAGCACGAACATCAGAGCACTTACTGACTTGCTTCGCTGTAATGCCGAAGGCTTGAGCAAGTAGGATAAAATTTGGGTTGTCGAGGTGCACAAACGAATAACGCTTATCAAAGAAGAGCTGCTGCCACTGTCGTACCATCCCAAGGAAATTATTGTTCAGGATGATAGTTTTTACCGAGAGCTTCTCTTGAGCGATCGTCCCAAGCTCTTGGAGCGTCATCTGAAAACCACCATCACCGATTACTGCAACAACAGTTCGACCAGGCGCTGCTACCGCCGCCCCGAGCGCTGCTGGGAGCGCGTATCCCATCGTTCCAAGGCCACCTGAGGTGAGGAAGCTGTTAGGTTGATTGAAGCCATAGTAGCGAGCTGTGGCCATCTGGTGTTGGCCTACATCAGCAACTATTATCGCCTCGCCTTTGGTTACCTCACTTAGGTCTCCAATTACTTTGCTCATGCATGGACGCTCAGAGCGTGCTGCAAGATCGCTTGAGATGACCTTCTGGACTTCGGTGGTATGGCATTTTTTAAAGCATGCATACCACTCTGGGTACTCTTTTTTATTGACCAGAGGGAGCAGGGCACGGAGTGCCTGCTTTGCATCGCTCACGATCCCAGCGGCTACCTGAACATTTTTATTTAGTTCGGCTGGGTCAATATCGATGTGGATAACCTTTGCTTGGCGTGCGTACTCTGAGAGTTTACCTGTTACGCGGTCATCGAAACGCATGCCGACAGCGATGATGACATCTGCCTCGTTTGTGAGGACATTGGGCCCATAGTTGCCGTGCATGCCCAGCATTCCAACGTAGCGCGGATGTGTGGTGGGGATGGCTGAGAGGCCGAGCAAGGTGCTGGCAGTCGGTATGCCCGTTTTCTCAATAAATGCTGCAAGCTCATCTTGCGCTCCCGATATCAAGACTCCATGTCCAATCAGCATCAGCGGCTGTTTAGCGCCGTTTATCAAGTTTGCAGCTACACGCAGAGCCGATAGTTCAACCACGTTTCTGCACTCAAAGGTGTGTGTCGACGGGAGGGTAGAGAGGTCTACTTCGATGCTCTCAAACTGAGCGTTCTTTGTGATGTCAATTAGTACGGGCCCCGGGCGACCAGATTGCGCTACCGCAAATGCCTTTGGAATTGCTGTGAGCAGCTCCTCTGCGCTGGTCACTTGGTAGTTGTATTTGGTGACAGGGATAGTTATCCCGATGATGTCAGTTTCTTGGAAGGCGTCGGTGCCCAGAAACGCTTTGCTCACTTGCCCCGTAATGCACACCATCGGAACCGAATCGAGCATCGCATCAGCAATACCGGTCACGAGGTTGGTAGCTCCCGGTCCTGAGGTCGCCATACACACCCCAGCGCGGCCAGTAACGCGAGCGTACCCTTCAGCGGCGTGTGCAGCGCCCTGCTCATGACGAACGAGCACGTGGCGTATCTTGTCCTGATAGTCGTAGAGCGCATCGTAGACTGGCATGATTGCCCCACCTGGATAACCGAAGATCGTATCGACCTGTTCGCGCAGGAGGAGCTCCAGGAGTAGCTGCGAGCCAGTCAGCGTGCGAGTGGTCGCTTGAGCGGTCGGTTCAGATTGACTCTGGGCTTTTTTCATACGTGGGCCTTTTCATCGTTTAAAATAAAAAAAGCCCCCGCACTTTTTTCGAAGTGCGGGGGCTTTTCATCGCCTATTCCTATCGCTTTACAGCATAGGCCCGCACCGTGCTCCGACGAGCACAATCACCACCACTAGAAGCACAAGTGCTGCACCAACTATCGCCGAGCGAGACTTCGCTGCTGTTGGAATCCTGGGTGTACGGGTAGAAACTGAGAACATGTCTCTGAAGATAGAGATTAAGGAGCAAAGAGTCAAGCGAATAACAAAAGCCGATTTTAAACACTATGCTACGGTCGGAGATTCAGATGGCCAGAATCCCGTTTCAATTATGAACGTAAGGTGTTATCCGAGAGGGCGGGTGGGTATCACCTGCTTTAAACCGGTGAGTTAAAGCCTGTTTTGGAGTACTGTCTGACCATGGTAGCCGAAAATACATTGATCGATGCATTTACTCTTCCGCCCCCGCTTTTCTCGGATCGATCGGCATATCTCAAATTTTGTCGTGATGTGGTGCAGCGGTTTCGTGACTCAGGAATCTCTTCTCCTGAGGTGCCGACGTTTGCTGATCATCTTGCTTCAATCGAGCGCGGCCGAGAGATGGTGATTAAGACCCCGTGGGGTGGTGTAGATATAGTTGAGCGGCGCGACCCGCATGTGGAGAAGTTTCTAGTTGTTCGGTCGGGTTGTTTCTTAGCGTATGAGAAACACGATCTCAAGGTAGAGACCCTTTTTGGTAAAGAGGGTTACGGAGTGCTGGTTTTCCGGCCAGACGGTCAGTCAGAGCTGGTGGCGGAACTAGTTAGGCCGGGCTATGAGATTACTCTACGACCTGGGCAGGAGCACTGCTTGATAGCGCTGACTGACCTCTTGGTGCTTGAACACTCAGAGGACTACAAGGGGATGGACCAGGATCTTATTTTCATCTACACGCCAGATTAGGGAATCCGTCGCGGAATTCATCCTTATTATTTGTCAAAAGTGGTGTTACCATGAGGGTTGGTTGCTTTGGTTGCATGAGGTGGACGGAATGAGCACAAAAACTATTTTGAACGTAGACCTAACCACGAGGGCTCCGCGAAGTCCCCGAGTGAGGATAGGGGGGTTCGTGATACTAGCGCGGATGCTTGATAAAGGACGAGCAAGCGTGAGTGGTACAAGTGGCGAGTACAAATACAACTGCCCACTCGATCAGCACTTCTTATCATTTGTTGGAATCGATGCAGAAGCTGTCCTTAGTCAGATAAAAAGTGGCAAGGGAGATGGTGAGATAGTCCAGTTTATTCTTGAGAATTGCACTTCAAAGCGCTCACCGCAGGAGATAGTTGCGTGGTCTGCGTATCAGGAGAGTCGCTCACCATCAGACCCAGATTCGCGCGCGTTTTTTCAGGGAGTTCACCAGAAGATAGCGCCCAATCGTTCAGACATTTCTACGTGGTTCGATCTTCTCGATCTCGATGATCATGCTTCGTTTGGCGGAGCAGTATAGGGGGATTGTGCTGCTAGCAAGGTAGCCACGCGCTGCAGTCACGTAATCAAAAATGTTCAGGATCTACGCGACAGTTTGGAGCACGCGATTCTCCGTCGGTAGCGACCTACTGAATTACCCCAGCTATAACCTTGGGTGGGTCGGTTAGCACCGGCTCGGTACCAAGGCCAGGATCTACCCAATCAGTGTTTAGATTAGGCCACGCCGAGCTCAAGTTCTCGAGCTGTACAGCGCTGCACTGCGAGAGGGTCCCCTTTGACATGCGCCGCTCAACCTCAAGCGGTTTGATGAGATATTGCCCCGCTGCATCCGATGCGATTGAGCCGGCTGGTATCGTAAATGCAGGCACCCACCGTCTGCCGGATTTGCCGCAATCCGGGTCGGTATCTGATGGGTTCTCTGGATTAAAGCATTTCCCAGGCACACCGAAGAGCGAGCCAAATCCCGCATACTCAAGAATAAACTTATTGCCTGCAAATTTCTGATCAACGCCAGTTGGATTAACTCCCCCTGTGCCTGTGGTTGGATATTCGTAGTCAACCTGCTTTGGTGGGTCGAATACAACTATTGCCCCATCACCGTCAGTGATGCTTGCAAATTTATTCCAAGGGTTTGGCCCGGTCTCCCAGGTGTAGAACTCATCGAGAGCGCTCCACGCCAACCAGCCGCACACTGCACCAGCATCCCACGGGCACGCCAGCCTGCCTGCGTTTGATGTGAGATCAAATAGCGGACCGCTGCTAAAGCCAAACCGTTGCTCGCTACTCTCTTCTGTTAGAACCGCTGGATTGGCGCCATCTCGTAGGATGCCGGCAGTGAACGAGTAGCTGTGAGCTGTGAAATCGTTTTCATACGACGGATCATCTTTATCCATTCCCTCAGACGATGTGGCCTTCGGACAGTTGTCGTAACACGTAAGCACCGCTGGAACAGTAGCGTCATCAGGGCTAACGAGGGACTCTTTAAAGAAAACCACCGGGGTGGCTGCTGTTGGCGTGTCGCACCTTACTCCCAACTGTGGGGCAAAAGGGTTTACCGGAGTGCAGTTTGAGAGCACAACTCTGACCTGCCCTCCGAGTGCCTGCGAAAAGAGCGGTAGTTCACCGAATAGCAGGGTGGTTTGTGATGTTATTGCTTGTGGCGGCGATGTGTCGTTCCAGCGCGGAGCGCCACTGGCAGGGGATGCTGATGCAATAATGTTCAGGTTTGAGCCGTCCCACGCCAAACGCTTAAGAGGTGAGGAGTCTCCCTGTCCCGGTGCTGGTGGAAGAAATCCTTCTAGAGGGACATTCTTGAGATCGGCCAAGGTGAGTTGCGCCTTGGTATGTTTCTTTAATTTTCCGTCCTTTATCAGAAGGGTATAAGGCGTGGTCACCGGCGCACCATCAATAAATTGCTGACGGTAAACGGTTGAACCGTCGGTTAGGGAATCCTCGCCTGGAGGAAGACCCAATCCGAAATAGCCGATGTATCCAAATTTGCCATGGCCGTCGGGTTCGGTATTGAACGGGAATCCAGAGTTTATCTGAACGCGGGCGCCGGTGGTGTTGTCGTAGAGCCCGTAACGCCAAGCACTCGTCTCAAATATCTTGCGGTTTAGGCACTGCTTCTCATTAGAGCCGCCCTTGCTGCGTAGGAAGAAGTTTTGGTTATATGCAAAGTCAAAGCGTGAGTTGCTTGAGGCCTGAAAGCCACCTGGGAAATTGCGGGTCTCTGAAACACTGCCTGCGCCACCCTCAAGGCTCTTACGAAGCGCTGCCTTGATGCTCGCCATAACCGTTCCGTCGGGGAGCTTCTGTTCTTCTGCTTGCGTAATGACCACGCGGCCTAGGTCGTCGCGTTTGCTTTGGATAAGGCCACGCATAAGAGGATTAGGGAAGCCGTCTGGGGTCATCTTGTAATTAAGGGTAAATGCTCCAAGGGGGTTGAACTCTGAGGCACCTTCGGTAATGGTAAGTTTGCCCTGGATGGTTACAGGGGTATCCTCCTCGCTCATGTGCACGAAGAAGCTGACCACTTGCGGTGCAAGTGCTGTTGAGCGTGACGAGGTTACCGTCCAGTTAAGGTACTCCTTTGAGCCTTCAGCGGAAGTACCCTCAGAGGAGCTGCTACCGGAGTTGTCAGCAGAGTCACGCCCTTCGCACACTGATTCGTCAACGAGTGCTCTGTAGGGGCCAGCACCGAGGAGTGATTCGTCGTTGTATTTTGTTTGATCGATCATGCACAGGATCGAGTTCACAGAATCAAGAGCTTGGCCTGAACGCTCGTTCACAAAGGTGCGGGTGATGTCTTTGTTGTAATCCGAATTTGCCGGCACATCTTGCGCGGTAGCTGAGTGGGTCGATATGGCAGCGATGCTTGTGAGCGCTAGGAGGTGCTTTGTGATGCGGTTTGCTTTCATGGTTCTTCTCCTCAAGATCTTGTGAAACAGGTGGATAGCAGGCTACTTGGCGTCGACAACACTTACTTGGCTGCCGATGACGAGCGCTTTTGTGGTACGCGCAGTTGCAAATGCAGCTGTCACCGTCTTGTTCTCATTTATCTTCTTAATGCTGAACGAATACGATTTGCCCTTCTGTCGAGGAAGGTTTGTCTTTGGTGCTCCATTTACTGTAAGGGACTCTATAAGGTATCCCTTTTTAGGAGTTACCGTGTACGAAACACTTCCTCCCGAATTGATGCTTCTTGATGATGAGGGAGAGATAGAACCGTTTCGGGCACCAGATATCTTCGCCGTTACCTTGTACCGTTTCGCTGCCTGGGCGACTAACTGTTTATCCGCGCTGGCGCTCTGAGAGTTAAAACTTGCGAAGCATCCAAGAATAGCGGCGGTTAGGCATAAAAATGATCTCAAAGAGCGCGCAGCTGGCCAAGCACCGGCAGACAACTTAGAGCGTAGTCTCATAGAATCACCTATAGGGGTTGTTGAGGGTCGGTTGCGTATCGGATACGGCTACCATGCGCAACGTACCAAGCAGCATGGTCTCACCGCCTAGCACGGGAGGTCAAATGTTTTTTACCTCTTCTTGAGCCCCTCGCGTAGGTTGCTAGGAATGTCAACGTAAAGTACCTCCCTATATCCCCAGCGAGACTGTGTAACCAACTCACCTTGTGGACTAACTGCAAATGACGGTGCAACGTTGTTTGCAAGAAGAAAGGGGGCTCTGTTTTGTACGGCGTGAACTCGTGCGATCTGAAGCGTTTTCCAGTGCAGCAGGCGGGAACCGTGAAACCAGAACTGATTGGCTAGGTTTATCAGCACATCTGCGCCGTGGTCTTGTGCGAGTGAGCGGTAGAGGATCGGAGAAAGCAGGTCTGAGCAGAGCAGCCCACCAAGGGTAAGCCCTTTAAATGTGACGCTTGTGACTGTGCGTCCCGCGGGAGGTAGTGCCTCCACGTCGTTGATGTAGCTTTGTAGTTCAGGGTCGTCTATCACGGAGAAGAAAGTTTTAGTGAAGGCCGGGGAGTACTCTCCTAGCGGCATAAGCATAAGCTTGTTGTAACGAGCGAGTTCACCGGAGTGGGTGTTGTCGTACACGAGCTTTTTGGAATCGGGCAGTTCGTTGTTCTCCTCAGCAGGGAAGAGGTCGTTGCGTGAGTTAAGAATAAGGACCTCACGGTCTCCGAAGTGACGCTTAATGAAGGCATCTGCCTCCGCTTTGCTCCAGAAGAGAGATGTTAAGCTAAATTCTTCAGGTAGCAGGACCACATCAACCGGGGGGTGTGATGAAGCGGCTTGCGCGATAAGTTGTTGCACTACCTCGTGTGAGCTAAAATCTCTAACTGTTGTGAGGTTTTCAGAGATAAGTGCAAACCGTACGGTGCTCTGGTTGGGTAGTGATGACTGCTCATTTTTTAGCTGACCGAAGCTTAGAAGTAGGAGTAGGGGAGTTGCGTGCAGGGTTTGGGGCACTATCTTTGTTCTTGATTTGGCGATTTCGGGGAGAGTTGCTACTAGAGCGGCGAGAAGAGCAACACAGAAATTGAGCGCGTCAATTCCTAGTGGGTGAGCTATCTGCAAGAGAAGGGAGTTTTCGGTCAAGGCGTATCCGACCGAGGCGATAGAGAAGTGTGGCCCAAAAAGTGAATGTGGTGCCCATGTTGTTGCCGCGAAGGCCCACATGCGAGCAGTCTCCGCTATAGTCCACAGAAGAGCGGCCGCAAGTGGGAAGAGCGCCGATGTGCGGTACAGACGTAGTAGTAGTGCAGCCATTGCAACCGGAGCGCCCAGACTTGCTCCAACGTATAACCACGTCATAGTGACAGCAGATATCTGAACCCATTGACTGTGAATCCCAAGAAAATCGAGGGGTAGGGTGTTTAAAAACCACACTGTGCTTGCACATCCCGTAGCGGTTCCAAAGAAAAAGCCGTGACAAGCGGCTCGCCAGTCAGTTGCTGAGAGCGAGCAAATAGTGTGGAAGAATAGAGCTAATCCGGGTACGACGAGGAACCACAGGTCAGGGAATACGATACCGGCAGCGCACAGGCCCGCCGCACTAACTGTGCTAAAGACACTTATATCTCTTTGCAATTGTCGCTTTATGGTTTGTGTCCGCGTTGTTAGAAAGACTCCTCCGATAGCGCAAAGGTAATCGCTCCACCTGAGTTGTTAACGGTGATAAAGGTGTTGCGTCTTGTGCTGGTATCAAAGGTTTGTTCGCTTGTCAGAGATGGGAATACTGGGTCGGTTGCAACAACGGTAAACGCTCCCTTTTTCACAGCGAACTGAACTACTGTATTCGCTTGGGCTAACTTAGGGGGGGCGGAAGATTCCGTAACGGCGATTTCAAATGTGCCTGAAAGGGTTGGAGTGTCTTCCTCTGTAGCTAAGCGAGCCAAGCGGAAGCCGATCTTGTTTGAGCGGTCAGTGGGCAGTGCGGTTGATTCCGGAGTGGCGTCGTTATTTAACCCTCCAGTGTTCCATGCGCCGCCGCGGGTTACGTAAGCAACTCCAAAAGAGGTTGAGCGAGCGCTTGATGTCCACTCGTCGACGTTCCCCCCTTGGTCAAAGGTGCCGTATGGACCAGCAGAATTTATGAAATCCCCAACGGGGCTTAGGTAGTTTTCAGTCGTGCTGAGTGTTGCGCTCTGTGTTACGGCATAAACGCCGAGTCTCAGAAAGTTAGCGTTGTTCGCAGTAGCACTCGATGAGTTAGCAGGGAGTGTGTCGCTCTTTGTAGGAAACAGGAAATAGCCAGCGTTTGTCCCTCCGCCTTTGTAATAGGCTGCTTTAAACCACTCATCCTCCGACGGGATCCACCACTTTGCGTCGCTTTGTTTTGTGAATGTACCCGAGGTTGCCCCGTGCAGTCCGTAGGCTCCAAACTCAACCTGGCTCGTAGAAAGAGCGCCGTTGTGCATCCAGTTCGCAAAGCGAGCCGCGTTTAGCCAGGTAACGTAGGTTATAGGACGTCTCCCATCTCCGATGACGGTATAGGAATATGGCGATGTAGCGGTGCCTTCTCCGCTGCGTGAGATGCCGGCTACATTCGTGTCGGAGGCCATGCGGGAATCGTACAGCGACTCTACCACCGCGCTTCCGTATGAGTAGGTGTCAGGCCTAGTCGCGATAGAATTTAGGAAGTCAGCATATTGCTTGATCGTGACCTCGTATTTTCCAATTCGATATGCTTCGTTCACTTGACCGTAGGACCATTCTCCGATGGTCACTGGCGTATTTCCCGCGTCTCCTACCTCTACAGTCGAGATGGTGGTGGATGGTGGTGTGGTAGCAGCGGTGGAGATGTTTTTGATGCGGACGGTGCGCGTGTTCGTTTTTGAGCTTTGTCCTCCGCCTGCGAAGCTAGGGGTAGGCACGAAGAGCAGTAGAGAGAGAGTAGTTAGGGTAGTGAATCGTAGTCTTGCAAATTTGTTCATCGAGCACCGTCACGGGTTTACTTTACTTTACGTTACTTTACTTTACGTTACTTTACTTGAATCTTTGTGGCTGCAGAGCGATAGTCGCGGGTTGGTTTTTTGTTCCACTCTGACGGATCAGAGAGCACAATGGCCCCAACGAGTTGCCGATCGTTTGTTCGAACAAACTGAGCCATGCCGCGAATCGAGGAACTTCCTACCTTGCGCCACGGCATGCTGGCGTATCCAGTAAGTTTAGCGGAGAAGGTATTTCTCTTACTTGTCAGGCTTGCAACGGTATACCCTTGCGCTTCAAGCTGACTCTTAATTGAGTCGGCGAGTTGGGGATTTGTGAGCGTTGTCTCATCTGCGAGAACAGGCTCTCGTGAAGCGTAGAGCACGATCCGGTTTTTCTTCGCAGTCGGTTGAATTGAGAAAAGGGTACTGGAGAGCTTCTTCGTTTTACCAGCGGTCTTTGGCACAGCCAGTTTGAGCTGACCGTTCCAGAGGTTTACCGTCTTTGTCTGTGCTGAGACGACTGAGGGGAGAAGGGTAATCGTAGCAGCTAGTAGTGTGCATATAACGCGAAGAGTATATCTCATGATGCTCCAGGGAAAAGTGCGCGACTTACCTAGGGATTGTCGCTTGTTGGCGAGGGCGCGTCAAAAGAAAAATAGCTCTACCGCACTTGACCAAAAATGGAGGCGTATTGTGCGGCCAATCTTTGGTAGCTCTCTGCCGAAGCGGTCAGAGATTGAATTTCATCGTCCGTTAACGTGCGAATCACCTTTGCGGGTGTCCCCATAACGAGACTTTGTGGCGGGATTATCATTCCTTTGACGACAAGTGAGTGTGCACCGATAATGCAACGCTCTCCGACCATTGCGTTATCGAGAATAGTTGCTCCCATGCCGATAAGCGAGAGCGAGCCAATAGTACACCCGTGTATGATAGCTCTGTGCCCAACAGTCA
>JBIIHY010000012.1:0-19286 GCA_044235305.1 Bdellovibrionota bacterium | reverse complement strand
GTTCTTGAGATAAGGTCCGGCATGAAGCTCTAACGCTGCTCGAACAGCTTCATATTTCTTGATGTTCTCGCTTAACTCTTTGTACTCAAGTGTTACCTCTACCTCATTGCGCACCTCAACGATTGTCTGCGCGCCAACTTCATTGCCAAGCGTTGCCCCCTCAAACCCTTTAACGCACCACAAGCTACCACCGACGATAGCTCCGCGGTCGCTAAAGATGGCTGCAAGCGAACGAAGTGCACAATCGCGCGCTTCCCGACCAATCTGTATGTTTCCGTGAACTTCGGTCGATACACCGTGGGCAACACCAACAGTGTACGCCCCCTTGGCGCGAACTGAGCCGCCTTTACCACCACTATGAAATTCTTTGATCGTAACCGAGGCGCCGCTCGTAAGGACATTGTCCCCCAATACCGAACCGGCAATATCGATATTTCCCCGCGCCTTTATGTGAAACCCTTTTTGAACATCCCCGCCAACTTTAACGTGGCCAATAAAGTCTATGTGTCCCATAGCGAAATCAAGATTTTGCGGTATCTGCAAGGTGTCTCGTACTGAAATAATGTTGCCTTCATCGTGCACATAGCCGTCAATTGCTGCCACGAGCAGATCATAATTCTCTTCGCCCGGCGCCGGCTGTCTTGCGACCGATTCCTTATACTTGGGGTCAAACGGCTTGCCTGGGGCGGCGAATATCTCTTTTCCAAGTACATCTTTACCCGAGGTACCAAGGGTCGGCTTGTACACTCGCGCTATCTCTCTCCCCTTTTCAATGTTTTCGAAAAGACCGAGCGTAAAAAAGTCCTTTAACTCCTGCTGTAGGTCCTCGCTCTTTTTTCCAGGTGTGAATCGACGAACGAGCCACACAAGCTTGCCATCTCGCCCAGGCGTTGCCGGCACTCCCTTCGCCACCCGCCGCTCCTCGCACGGCTTACCCATACGTAGCTCTCTGGCGATATCCTTTATAACCGCCTTATCAATGAGATCTTCGCGGGAGACAGCGAGAACCTCCTTTACAATATCCTCATCGAGAATAAATGGATGCTGTAACTTAGGTTCTGCTTTTAGGAAAAGCTTTAGGTTATCGTCTGAAACGAGTAGCTCAAGCACCTTGGCGTTATCTTCGATCTTACGAACCGATTTCATGGGCTATTAATCGAGTAGGCAGCAAGGATCTCCTCGTACACCCCTATCTAAGTAGTCGATAGGATCCGGCCTTTAATTGAGTAAATTTGAGCATTTGCGATAAATGGGGAATCAACGGCTGTTTAACAACCTAAACAAATTCAATACATTACCTCTTTCATGCCTCCCACGTGGTGGTAAAACAACACTCATAAGCGTAAAACTGCCTCGGTAAAGTACGTATGCCTGAGCTACCTGAAGTCCAATCTACGGTTGATTATCTACGCGAGCGCGTACTCGGAGAACGCGTATGCGCAACAGAGGTCCTCTGGGCGCGTACCGTTTCCGGCATCAAGCACGCCGATTTTTCACGCCAACTTGTTGGCTGTGATATTATCGATGTTTTCCGGCGTGGAAAGTTTGTGTGCGCGCGTCTAGCGGGGCGCCAAGCGGGCTTTCTATTAGTTCACCTTCGCATGAGTGGTTCACTTGATGTGGTCTCAGCTATGAACCCTCCTGCTCCACACGACCGGGTAGTTATCAACCTTGCAAACGGCAAGAGCATTCGATTCAACGACACTCGAAAATTTGGCAGAATGTACCTCGTTGAGAACCTAGAACAAGTGACGGGAAATTTAGGCGTTGAACCCTTAAGCGAAGACTTCTCTCTTTCCTTTCTTACCGCCGGGATGAAGAGCCGCAAACGCTTAACAAAAGCCCTCTTACTCGACCAATCATTTATTGCTGGCCTTGGAAATATCTATGTAGATGAATCACTCTGGAAGGCCCAGATTCATCCAAAGTCGAGAACGCATAAAGTGCCCCATGCAAGGATAGCAGCGCTACACTCTGCAATTCGTGAAACGCTGACCGAAGCTATCTCTCTTCTGGGAACTGACTTTGGGGATCACGTCGTTGACGGTGGCATGTACCAACCACGCGTCTATGGTCGCGAAGATGAGCCGTGTGCACGGTGCGCTACATCAATTAAGAGAATAGTAGTAGGTCAACGTGGCACTCACCTCTGTCCGCGCTGCCAACGACCTTGACAGGGTGGTTAAAAAATTAGGCTCATCGACGGAATTAGTGGGTAGTAGCGGGCAGAGCTACGGCATAACCCGCTGAGTTTCAGGCTAAAAACGAGGTTCTTACGTGCACTTGCTCGTGCGCGTGCACGAGCAGGCGCAGGTGCAGGTGCAGGTTCACGGCCCGATATCATCAAAAAGCACCCACTAAAAACGTCGAAGACCCAAAAATTACAACGTAATCAGAAATAGATAGACGGCCCGATCTACCACTGGGCCGACAACTACCTTAGATAATTCGTACGCAATAAAGATCCCAAAGAATCCAAAACCTGAAGAGCGCGAGAACTCAAGCAACTTAAGAAACATACTTTCTGGAAGTATTAAACCGAGCGCTGAGTAGCCATCTAACGGTGGAACAGGAAGAAGATTAAACACCCCAAGAATTACGTTAAGAATAAAGAGAATCCTAAGAAATACCGCCAATCCATCCCACAATCCCCCTGCTGGCGCTGCAACGAGCCCCACACGAGCGAGTTCGAAGATACCTGCCTTTATAAGAAGTTGCATGAGCACCGCTGCAACAAAGGCGATCAGAAAGTTAGTCGCGGGTCCAGCCAGTGCCATTACAGCAGCGCGACGCGGGTAGCGTATCTGCCAAAACGGATCAAATGGCGCACTCCCCCAACCAAACATACTACCGCCCTTTGAAGCTAGTAGTGTGATAAGCGGTATAACGATCAATCCAAAAGGCTCACGCTTTACGTGTGGTATCGGATCAAGCGTAACCTGCCCTCCGGCATACGCCGTCCTATCGCCACCCCACTTTGCAACCAGCGCATGCGCTGCTTCGTGACAAACAGTGCTAAAAAGGAAAGCTACATACCACAGGGGCGCCATTGCAAGGAAATCAGCCATCGTACTCTTCTCTCGTAATTACGGCACGATTCTAGCCCGTTATCAGAGAATCTACCACCCTATGAGCCAGACGTAGATCAGTCTCACAGGGTCTAGAACCTGTTATCTTGTCATCCTAGCCCGC
This sequence comes from Bdellovibrionota bacterium, assembly GCA_044235305.1. Lineage (GTDB taxonomy): Bacteria > Bdellovibrionota_C > UBA2361 > UBA2361 > OMII01 > OMII01. Next base: position 16,094 of record JBIIHY010000012.1, on the reverse strand, counting down.
CCCTCTTACACTTGAGATTATGACCCAGGCCCGCGACGAAGAGCTTCTCTCCCTCTGCTTTAAAGAAGTCACGGGATGCACCCCAACGACTATAGCCCCACTGCGCCCTCATGCATCGGAGCGCAGGATGTATCGGCTAGCACACGGCGACACCACAATGGTGGGGGTGGCAAACAGCTCAAAGAGCGAGAATGACGCTTTTGTGGCCCTCGCCCGACATTTCAGAGCTCACAAGTTACCAGTCCCTGAGATTTACACTTACAAACGCGAGTCCTGTGTGTATCTCGAGGAGTACCTCGGGGAGACAACGCTCCTTGATTACCTCAACTCTGAACGGCTACGCACGAGCGAGTCGTTCCCCGCAACAGTAGAGGAGATGTACCGCAAGGTACTCAGATGCCTCCCTCGCTTTCAGATTGAAGCAGCTACCGACCTAGACTTCTCAGTCTGTCTTAGCTCTAATAAACTCTTCTCCCACACACTCCTTCACGATATGCGCTCCTTTGCCAAGGAGCTTGTTGGTCGAATGCTCCCTTGGTATGACATTTCGACTTTAGAGAGAGATTTTTCATCACTCGTTGCCTTTCTTGAGAATGCGCCAAGCTCGTACTTTCTCTACCGAGATTTTCAATCCCGCAACGTTATGCTTTTGAAGCAGGAGCCTTACTTTATCGATTTTCAATCGGGGCTTCAGGGTCCACTTCAGTATGATGTTGTTTCGCTACTCTACCAGTCGAGTGCTCAGATACCCCAGATTAATCGCCAATCTCTTGTAGCTACATACCTGTCCGCTGTCGCACAACATATCACATGTGACGCCCAGGAATTTTTTACGCACTACCCGGCTTTCATAATTAGTCGAATGCTCCAAGTGCTGGGAGTGTATGGTCGCCAAGGTCTAGGGGCCAACAAAGAATACTTTACCAAAAGCATTCCGGCCGCTCTGGCGACCCTCGATGCCGAGTTACGCTCCCCACAATTAGGCCTCACGCTTGAAGGACTACTTGCGTGTTCCGACGCTTTGCTCAAGTACAACGCGGCATAACAACAACTCCGTCTCCATTACTGAAAGCTGTGATACTAAGCTTTTTAAAGCTTCCCTTTCACCTCATTCTTTCTCCTTTGAGGGAGAGCGCCACGGCGCGGCGGCGGATTCGTTTTTGATTGCCGCTCGCTTCCCAATGCAGGGAGGCCTGAAGCCTTCAAGATAAAAACGGGGCTAAACGCTGACGTGTGCGCTTATCTTGAGGCAGCACAGGTGGACAACACAGCTCAGTTTTCTGTCCCGAGCTATTGGGTAAAAACCGACCTAGCACACTCCTTGCTACTGTAGTGCTAGTACCTGTAAGTAGGAATTTTTTACCTAGTGACGAGTGCATATGTCTACCAACAACCCGCTTCTACGCCCATCGCGACTTTCTAGTCTGATAGAAGTTGAGGTAACTGATGACGCTGCCTCAACGCACAAGCGTGTACATGGTTTGCATAAACTCTCAGACGACCCTCTTAAAGCTCTTGAGGAGCTTGTTGAAAAGATGGAAAGCCTCGAGGCTAACACCTCTAACCAGTCTGAAACACAGACCCGTTCGGATCAGGATGCAGTTGCAAAGGCCCTCTTTGAGATGCAGCGCCAGCTTGATTACTTCCAGCGCCAATCCGCCGTACTGAAGCGGCTGATGGCCAAGCTTCACTAAACTAACAAGAAGAGCTTTCTAAGCGACCAAAGCAGCATTTGAAAGCCGAGTCAGACAGCCAGCTCTGTAGGAAAAGCTGGCTCCCCGGGAGGGACTCGAACCCCCGACAAGGCGGTTAACAGCCGCCTGCTCTACCAACTGAGCTACCGGGGAACGGTAGGTGGCTAATATTCTCTTTAGGCCCCCAAAAGTCAAGACATTGAAAGGATTAGAGCCAGTCGGGCTAGCCAGGTGACGAAAAAAATCCTGTGGTGATTTTGGGCAGAAGCGCCAGTTTCAGGCCCGCAAATGCTCGTTTTAGGTCTAAGACTGCTGAAGCGAGCTGCGCGCAGCAAAAGCCCGCGACAGGGTAACATCGTCAGCGTATTCAAGCTCTCCGCCCTTAGGGATACCCTGAGCCGGTCGAGTAGCCTTGATACCAGCCTCAGCCAAAAGACGCCCAATATAGAGCGCCGTAGCGTCTCCCTCTACGGTGGCGCTGGTGGCAATAATTACCTCTTTTATAGGCTCACTCTTAACCCGCGCCATAAGCTCTTTAAGCTTCATGCTTTCGGGCCCCTGCCCTCTAAGCGGCGCCCAAAGGCCATGCAAGACGTGGTAGAGCCCTTTAAACTCACCTACGCGCTCAATAGCTACCAAGTCGACTGGCTTCTCTACTACGCACAGCAGGGTCTGGTCGCGGCCAGTGTTTTTACACACCGGACAGAGCTGATCTTCACTGAGAAAGAAACACCGCTCGCACTGCCGCACCTGCTCTGCCGCCTGATGCAAAGCCTCCCCAAGCGTGCGCGCTAGACCGCGGTCGTTTGCGATCAGATGATACGCTAACCGAGTAGCGGATTTCTCCCCAATAGAAGGCAACTTCGAGAGCTCGCGAATCAACTTTTGAAGAGCGGCCGGGAATACTAACATCTCTTTACGACAATCCAGGGATATTCATGCCCGCTGTGACCTTTGCCAAGCGCTCTTTGGTGTTCGCTCGAATCTTATCAAGAGCGTCGTTTGCTGCATTTCGTACGAGGTCTTGCAACATAGCTACATCCGAAGGATCAACAGCCTCTGGCTTGATGGTTACACTGAGCACCTCATTTTTTCCATTTACGGTTATCTGCACTGTTCCACCACCTGCTGACCCCTGCGTCTGATAGGCCTCTGCCTCATCTTGCGCCTTCTGCATGTCCTCTTGCATCTTTTGAGTCTTCTTGAGAAGAGCTTGAATATTTGCTCCTCCGCCTCCAGGGAATCCACCGAATCCTTTAGCCATGACAATCCTCCGATACTGCTCTATTGCACACTGATGCTACGAGTTCTTAACCCGAACTTGCTCTACTTTGCTACCGGGAAAAACCTTCTGCAAGCTCTGGAGTGCAGGGTGCGTCTGCAAAGAGCTTTCAGCAGAACGGGCTTTTTGAGCCTCAGCGTCTGGGTCAACCGAACCTGCACCCTTTGATAAGTTAAACTTCCACCCACGCGCTACCTGCGCGCCCCGTTGCTGAGCAAACGCGCTGCACAGCTCAGAGAGTCTATCCTTCTCGCGCAACAAGCTATTGATCGTAAACTCAGGGCCTGTCGCCTCTAGTAGCCCCCACTCAAAACGAACTATCTTGAGTCGCTTTAAATTCTCTACAAGAACCTTAGCAGAGCTATCACCAACAAAGCGCAACAGAGCTTCCCATTCCCCCGCCTGGACCGGGCCTGCGACAGCGATTGGAGTAGCAGGCGCCGCCGACTGCGGACTATCGGATGCACGAGCGCTGACTGCCACACTCGGCACTCGGGCAGCGGCTGCAGCAGGTGCAGCTCCGGCTGCTCGTTGGCGAACGGGATCTTTGAGACCACCGGAAACAAGCTTCCCAAGAACCTCTCCTATCTCTGTAACGGGCTGACGAGTTGCCATTCGAACAACTAACGCCTCAAAGCCGTGGCGGGGATAGGCAGAGCGCAGACATCTATCCGCCCCCTCGCGCGCAAAATCCCACAGGTCCTGCACATCAATCGGCTCAAGAGAGGAAACCAATCGAGTAAGCTCAACTACCGTATCACCACCAACGCCGATCGCTGAAAGCCGCGCCTCTCCACCTAATTTAGCAACAAAGACTTCGCGCCAAAAATTTACAAATTCCTTTAGGAGCGTTGTCGGATCGATACCTGTTGAGAACAGCTCTCCCGTTATTCGCAGCACACCCTCTACGTCACGCTGAACGATCACCCGCGCGAGATCACTGAGCGCACGGCGCTCCACCGTCCCAAGCGCAACGCTCGTCTCCTCTGCACGGATTGGACCTGCGCAGAAACTGATCACCCTATCAAGCAGCGTCTGCGCATCTCGCATTGATCCATCAGCAAGCCGAGCTACCACTTTAAGCGACTCATCGTCTGCTTCGATCCGCTCCTTGCCACACACCTCGCGCAATCGAGCTTCAATAGTACTTGCACTCAACGCTCTAAAGTCGTGTCGCTGACACCTTGAGATTACCGTCTCAGGTATCTTATGAACCTCAGTAGTAGCAAGGATGAAAACTGTATTTGGAGGTGGCTCCTCAAGGCTCTTAAGAAGCGCGTTGAAGGCCGAAACGCTCAACATGTGAACTTCATCGATGATGTAGACCTTAAAGCGATAGCCCGGAGGGGGGAGAGATTTAAATGAATCAATCAGATCGCGGACGTTATCGACGCTGTTATGAGAAGCGCCATCGATCTCTCGCACAGCCAAGCTTGTGCCGCTACCTATCTCCTTACACGAGCTACACTCCAAACACGGCTCAGTAGCACCATCTTTTTGACAATTGATAACCTTAGAGAGGATTCGTGCAACGGAGGTCTTTCCAACTCCACGTGGTCCGGTAAAAAGGTATGCATGCACTACCCGGTCACGACGTATAGCGTTTGCTAACGTGCGAGTCACATGCTCTTGGCCACTCACGGAGGCAAAACCATCTGGTCGGTATTTACGCGCTAGAACGAGGTATGACACGCTACTTCTCTCGTTAAAAACGGTGATTGGAAACGCATCACAGATGCATGTAGTACGGTTGCTACCTTCCGGTCCTGGCCGGGTTCGTACACTCTCTCGCGCGCCCCAATCACCGCAAGCGCACACTATACCTTTGATCCCTTAAACTGTCACGGAAAGCTACGCACTGCTGTTGTTCAACTACTACCCCGTAAGGTGGGTTAACAGAAGTGGTGCACAACGCACCACTCGGCGCTGCATCGCGCACCAGGCCGCCTTACTACCAACAAAAAAGATACATCTTATCAAACAGTTAGCGTGTGGCACGGGTGGGCATACAGTTTGCCAAAGTCTACCGCATGAAGATAAACAATCGCATCCTACATGAGATCGCCCTACAAATTGAGACCGGTAATCCACTCTGGGGAGTACTCTTTATGAACGAGTATCTAACCGAAGATTGCTGGCTCCGAAAAGCCTTTGTAACGCGCGTTAGACGGCGCCTTATAGGCGATCAGACACTTGCTTCAAGCACGCTGCTTGCAAAGCTACTTGATGGTGTGAAGGCAGCCGCCCTCTCTGAGGAGGAGCGTCTCAGCATCGGCGCACGACATGTCCAATCACGACGGTTTGTCCCGACCCCTCGACCGATACAGGAGAGGCCGATGCGTCTCGCAGCAGCTCAGTCAAATGGAACAAGACGTCGATTTTGAATTTTAAATAGCCCCCACGCCGTGATATTTCCGGCGCAGGAGGCCCCGGTAAAGTCGATCTCTCCCCACCCTACTACTCCCCTTCTGATGTACTCGTTGCTTTCTCCTGCTGTTCGTAAAGCTCAAGCAGACGTTCATACTTTTTTGAAAGTTCTATAAATTCATCTGACGAATCACCAACAGCTGTAAGATTTAGATCGGGATGTGCTTCTTTCACGCGCCTTCGATATGCGACTTTGATCTCGTTGAGCGTTGCCTCATTCGTTAAGCCAAAATATGACAGTAGCGACTCATACTCGCCGCGCCATCCGCTCATTCGAAATTCGGGAGGGAAGAAAACAAAGCTGCGCTTATGTGCTTTTTCATCGCTAGCATCGCCGGAGCCAGAATCAGAGCCATCTGCAGCGGTAGCAACCGAACCCCTACCTTGTCCAGAGTCACCTCGACCGCTGGCTTGATTACTCAGATATCGGCGTCGAGCAATCACAGCACCCAGCACCAGAGCGGTCACAAGCACCACTCCAGAGAGCGAGACAACGATCAAACCCCCTACGCTACCCGATGCAAAAAGCCATATCTTTAGAGATAGTGGCACACGGACAACTTGGACCTCTTGAAGCGCAAGGCGCGCCTCCTGCGGTCGCTTAAGGGCGATTAGCTCATCAGCAACCAATCGTCTCAAGCTATCGTTGCGCTCAGACGGATCGGGACGCAGCGCAGAGATAAGCTTAATAGCCTCTCGCGAAGTCTCAACGTCATGGCTACCAAGAACCTCCTTAAATGCACGTTCGAGGTATTCGAGCAGCTCACCACGCAGAGCCTCATCTTTACCTGCATACATTATAAGGACGCTTTGCGTCTTACTCTCAAATACAGATTTCAAGGAAGACGCTGTCAGACCACGAATAACTCGCGACAACATCACATGCTGCTGGGGGGTGCGCTGCTTAAAATCAACCCGGGTGAGGTAGTACAGAGCAGCACTATTGTCTCCCTGCTGCAGACTCTGCTCACCTAATTTCGTGAGAACGGCCGAGGCGCCTACCGCTGCTACAGGCCCAAACATCGGATCTTTACGCAAGGACTCAAGCGCTGTTACCACCGCAGTATGCTGCCCTGAACTTGCAGCGTCCGTTGCCTGTGCAAATATCAGAGAGGCGCTTTGAGCACCCTTAATAAGCTGGCTATCGGATAGCCGTAGCTGCACCAGAGCTTCAAGTACCCTCTTTACCCCGGGAATATCGCCTTTGCGAAAGAGCGCCAGAGCCGCGCCGGAAAGCGAGGTAAAACAATTTGACGCAAACGATGGGCGACTACGCTGAACATCGAAGTCGGTAAGCTTTTCGATATCAGTATGAGGTAAGCAAAGACATAGTGTCTGGTCACGCACATCCTGAGCAACCAATCGGAGAGCGGCCCCTATAGCACTTCGACTCTCCGGGAGCGCCCCCACCTTCTCGATAAAGTCCCCAAACGCCTCGGGTGACATCGTGCGCGAACGAATCGCGGTAGCTATTCCATTTACCGCAACCTCGGAATCACCACCCTGCAAGCTGCCGGCAATGAGGGTCAATAGTTCGCCTGAAGGAATCAGCGCAGCTAACTCGGAGTCAGCCAGGTACTGCAAGGCCACACTTCGCTCAAACCCATCTTTGGCGAGTAACACTGGCTTACCGCGGACGACTACCTTGATCGTTCCATCGTTAAGGTCTTCCTGGGAATCAATCGCTAGAGATACTCCACCGTAGGTTACGGTGTCAGCGCGCGCGTTGGATGCCGAAATCACAGCAGCCCACATAGCTAAGATAATGACGGTACGGCTCGCGGTTTTCACGCGTTAGATTCTACCACTATCGAATAGGCCGGGTAACCCTAATTCGGTGTTTTAACAGCATACACCGCGAGAACAAGCTCAGGGTCTTCCTTTGAATCAGTAGTTAGGGTCACCGTGGCCTTGAGCTGCGTTACAAACCTTTCAGGATGCAGACGAACCACAAGAACCCCTTGCTTGCCCGGTTGGATATCAACCAGCTCAGCAGACACTGCTGGCTCCGAGCTGCGGACCTTCTTAATACGAACCGGATACGGTGATGTGCTACGCCACTGCACTCGCCTTTCAATCGCCTCAGCCCCTGACACCACGCCAAATGACAGCACCGCTGGGGACAGCTGTACGTTCCCAAGCACGTTAGCTACAACTGGAACATTGATAGCTGGTTTCTTATCATCGACAAACCGAACGATGGCACGCTCACGGAGAGCCCCACGCCGCACAGTCGGAAGGAGCTCAACACCAAAGACAGTTGAGCCTTGACGCCGGGCTATTTCTGTAACTCGCACCGATTGCGACGAGGAGGAAGCTCGCGCTACTCGCAATCCAGAATCTTGCTCAAGAGACACCGTAAACTGTTGGCGTCGCGAACCTTCTGAGCTGGTTCTTGATACATCGCCAAAATCAAGGGTAGCGGGCTCAACTTTTACCTCTGAGAGTATCGTCCCACGAAGAGTGAAAACGATATCAGATAAATCCTTATCGCTTGTGAAAACATGGATCTGCTTGAACTTACTCCCCGAGAAACCAGCCGTGTCGAACTTCACCCGAATCTTCTCGGATTTCCCTGGGCCGATAATCGGCGACGTGACCGTAGCAGCGGTACATCCACACGCCGGAGCGATACGCTGAATCTGTAGATCGGCGCTACCTGTGTTCCGAATCTCAAAATCATGCGAGACAATCGTACCCTCAGACACTGAGCCGAACTCAAAAGCCTTCTCGGGAATGAAAACTACTGAGCGACGATCCTCTGCAACTGAGCACAGTGTAGGTAGAGAGCCCCACAAAAGTGCGACTAAAACACCCACGTGCAACAAACGAAACAAGCACTTCTGTATACGATTTATATTCACGGCAGCCTCCACTTGCAAAGCTCGAGCGGCTCCTCGATAGCACCACGCCACGCTGCTAAAAGAGCTGCGTCTTATCCAGAAACTTAGTCGAGAAGTTACCACTTCTAAAGTCTGGATGGGAAAGAATCCTACGGTGCAACTCGATATTCGTGTTAATACCCTCAATCAGGTACTCATCAAGCGCAACAAGTAACTTGTTGATACATGACTCACGATCTTTATCTCGCACTATCAGCTTCGAGATCATAGAATCATAGTACGGCTTAACCGAATATCCTGCGTAAATTGCCGAATCAACTCGGATGCCGTTACCCCCTGGAGGGTGATAACTCTTTATGAGACCTGGACACGGCACCAGCGTTCGAGGGTCTTCAGCGTTAATGCGCGCTTCAATTGCATGACCAACAAGCTTAATATCTTTCTGAGCCCAGGACAGATCGAGCCCAGCCGCGAGTCGAATCTGCTCTTTGACCAGGTCAGTATCAGTGACCATCTCCGTTACCGGATGCTCTACCTGCAACCGGGTATTCATCTCAATAAAGTAGAACTTGTTGTGCTCAAGGTCAGCTAGGAACTCAACCGTTCCGAGGCTTGAGTAATTCACCGACTTAGCAAGCTCAACAGCAGCGTCTTGGATCTGATTCTGCAAGTCAGGCGGAAGAAGTATCGAGGGAGCCTCTTCAAGTACCTTCTGGTAGCGGCGCTGAATCGAGCAATCGCGGATACCGAGGTGCACTACGTTGTGCGATTGGTCTCCTGCAATCTGAACCTCGATGTGACGCACCTTCGGCAGGTATTTCTCTACGAGCAGATGCCCATCACCGAAAGCAGCCTCAACCTCACGCTGAGCAGTTTGGAAGGTCTGAACAAGCTCTTCAGGGCCGTTAACGATCTTCATTCCACGTCCACCACCTCCAGCACACGCTTTGAGGAGGATCGGATAGCCAGCTTTCTCTGCAATCTTGAGCGCCTCTTGAGGGTCAAGCAATCCACGGCTATCGCCAGGTATTGTAGGAACGCCTATCTTATCAGCTACACGACGAGCGCCAGCCTTATCACCCATTACACGCATGTTGCGTACAGAGGGACCTATGAACGTTATTCCGCAGCGGGCACAGATCTCGGCAAACGCTGCATTCTCGCTCAAAAACCCATACCCTGGATGAATCGCGTCTGCTCGCGTTGCCACCGCCGCCGACATGATCGAGGCAATATTGAGATAGCTTTCTTTGGCAAGCGCTGGGCCGATGCAGATACTCTGCGTTGCTAATTTTACGTGAAGCGCGTCTTCGTCAGCTTTGGAATGAACCGCGACCGTCTTTATTCCAAGCTCATGACACGCACGGATGATTCGAAGGGCGATCTCACCGCGATTCGCGATGAGAACCTTTTGAAATGGAGGAGCACTCATGGGTATTAACCTTGTGGGTCGATAAGGAACAACACTTCACCGAACTCAACTACCTGGCCGTCCGCACCGAGAATTTTAACGATCTTTCCGGCGCTCGGAGACTCAATCTCGTTCATGAGCTTCATAGCTTCAATAATACAAAGGGTATCACCTTTGTTGACGCTATCGCCCTCTTTAACAAACGCTGAAGCATCAGGCGACGGTCGCTTGTAGAAAGTTCCAACTATTGGAGACTCAACCTTAACGAACCTGCTTGTATCCTCTGATACGGCTGCTGGATTAGAAGCAATCGCGATAGGACCCGTTGGCTGCGCGGCCGGGATAATATCCAGCCTAGCCTCGGTTGATATGTAGGTTCCAGCAGCGGTCCTTGCTAGACGGACCTTCGTTCCTTCCTGCTCAAGCTCGAACTCAGTAACCTCGTTCTGCTTTAGAATCTTTATAATGTGCTCAATGTCCTTAATGTCCATGTCACCTATCCTAGAGATGCTTTACAAAAAGCTTCAGGGTTTTAAGAGGTAGTTATTCCGCCTTGTAAACCCGACGGGGGATACTAGCCACGAAGCGCAGCTAAAGCCAAGAGGAGGGCTTACATTTTTGAGCCAGGCGTTCATAAATTCAATGAGTTAGACGACTGCGGCTCAGGGAAAGTGCACTGAAAGCCGAATACAAGTCGGCTGCTAACGTGGAGACTGCTCCGCACCAGGAACAGTATCGCGCAACACCCCACTCTCAATACTGTACGTACGCGATACCCAATCAAGATCCTCTTCGATGTGACTTGAGATTAGAACGGCCCTATCCTTTAAGTAGACCCTCATAAAAGCCTTGATGCGCTCTTTTGTTGGGCGGTCGATACCGTTGAATGGCTCATCAAGCAGGTAACAGCTTGCTGGCTGCAGTAGCGTACGCGCAATCTTTACCCGCTGCTCCTGCCCCGTAGAGAGATTGAAAGAAGGCGATCCAACCACCACGTCCAGTTGAGGAATCAGCTCATCGATGCAACACCCCTGCATGACCTCAAGGAGCTGCGAGCTACCTATATCTCTCCCAAGGAGGATGTTATCTCGCAGTGGGAGCTTAAAGAGGGTATCCGTGCCGCTTAAAAGCACAATATCCCGCGAATCCTCGTGCAACGGTTGGTTGTTCCAGAGAATAGAACCTCTCAAAGGAAGCTCACTAAGGGCAGTGGTGAAAAACGTGCTTTTTCCTGAGCCGCTGGCCCCACGAACTCCTACTTTTTCACCAGCGTGAACAGCACAGTGGGGAACAGCAAGTGAAAAATTGCTTCCCTCGCGCTCGAAGGCAATCTGCACATCACGCCATTCAAGCTTCTCTAGGGGAGCACTCTCCGCCGCCAAACGCTGAGTCCTTACCCCACCAAGTAACGGTAACAGCTCACGCTTGAGAATCGCGGTGTCTTCGCGTTGCTGAATCAACACCACGTAATATTCAATGCAATAAACAAGAATTCCCCACAAGCTATCAAAAGACCATTTGATAAGAACCAAAAAACCCAATGGCAAGGCCCCCTGCTTAACCTGCAACAGCCCGAAACATAGTGTGCCAACGTAGAGAGTGTTAAACAGTGATAGCTGAACTAACCAACGATACGCATGGAACGATTGCGCTTGAGCAACTGCTTGCCATGCAACGTGATAGTGCGCACTCAAACGATTAAGGATAAATGTCTCTAGCCGCGACCGAGAAACAAAGTTGTATGACAACATCGCACTTTGTCCCAGAGTCCCTGCGTTTATCTGCGCTTCACTGATAGCCGATGCGTAGCTCGAAAATTGCCGAGACAATCGAAATGCAAAAGAGAGAAACAGCACTACATACAACAGATTGGCGAGCAGCACCCACGGGGATTGAATAAACATCACGCATGCGACAATTATCGCTTGCACAATATATCCAGTAATACTCCACACCCAGTCACCAACAAAGCGCCGGCAGTGCTCGACATACTTCGATAAGAGGATTGATAGTCGCTCTTTAGAGAAGTTAAAGAGCTGTGGCGACGGCCGAGAGAGCACTGACAACAGGAACCGAAGGTAAAGGTGATCGCCATAGATAGTAGGTAGTGGCTCCGCATAGCGGCGCGTAAGGTAGTCGAGGCATTCCCTCCCCAACAAGCTCGCTAAGAGCACCGGAAAGTACCACCACAACACCTCCTCGGCAGTTAACGAGGCGATTGAAGTGATCATCGCCCCGAGTAGATAGGCCGAGTAGAATTTTAGCAGTGTCGATGCAATACGTACGACGGTAAGTAAAATAAAACGAAGCCGAATGCCACCAAGATGGGCAAGTACGAATAAAAATGCATAATTGGGCACATGCTCAATGTGCTGAACCACAGAGGGGTTGGAGAGGCCACGAGCCCATAAGCTAGCGCCTCCCTCGGTACGTTTTTTCATACAACCTCTGCGGAGCCCGGCGCTAGCTTAAAGTATTGTCCAAACGACAATTCAAGGTAGCCTTAACCGGATCCTATGAGCACCGGTTGTACGTACCAAAAACCGCCGTCAACCGTGATGTAAGTTCTACGTCCTTACCCGACTCTGTTTCACCGTATACAGTAACAGTCACAGTACGAAATCCAACAGCGCCTATCTGCGTGCTAGTGCCACCGGGGTGCCCTACGTATTTTCCAGTTCCGAAAGCTCGGAATATTGGTGCCTCGACCTCAACAGTTCCGCCCGAAGCAGCTGCCACTGCTGTTATCCCGGTTCGCCTTGATGTAAATCCGGTTCCTACGCCGTCAACGTTGTCGAGGGAAAACGATAGGTGGGTAAAAGTCACCTTTTCCTCGAAGTTATTCTCTAGCTTCACCTTCACAAAGGTGTCGGTGAATGGCTCTGGATCCGACGTTGTTGCATCGCCATCGCAATTTGTTGTCATCAAGACATCCACCTGATTGTTTGTGGAATCCCCTGCTGGATCGTCAATGAGGCTAGTTTGTGTTACTCGCGCCGCCCCGTCAGAGCCACCACTGACTCCTCCTCCTAAGCTTCCACCCCCGGAGCTTGGAAAATCTACAGCGCCGCTCCCCGAGCACCGAACTCCAGCGAACTTGCGGCGGTTTGCACCAACAGTGAGACGACAGACCATTTGGAAGCTACCCGGCCGCTCACAGCCGATGCGACCACTCATTACCCCCTGTGAGTCTGTTAGTTCACGGCCCGATACAGGTTCTATCAGAGCTACGCCGTTCTCCGAATCACACACCACCGACATATTAGGTACAGGTTGGCCGGCTGCGTTCTTTACCTCTACCCGAAATCCTGAGGTCTCTCCTACCGCAAGATCATCATCGGTAACTTTTAGGGAGATAGTACCGGTCGTTGAGTCATCGCTAACGAAGATATCGTCACGATACCCTGGGCTAGTCGCAGCGCCACCATCAGTGCCGCCCGACCCACCAAGACACCCTAGTAGGGAGCCTACAACGACCGCTCCAGCCAAAGAAATTTTTTGCTTATCTTTCATAGTCTCTCTTCCTGGTTACATGATAACCAACGCATCACCTGAGCTAGCCCTACAACCCTGCCCCGCCTGAACCGGTATCTCCACTTGAGGATTCAGAACTAGAACCGGCTAAACCTGTATCTCCGGTCTCCGACGAAGCGGCTACTTCTTCGTTATCATCAGGCACGAATATCTCAGGAAGTACATCGACATGCAGTACCGCCGTATTCGTGTCGTATCGATTACCTGACGAGCTCAAACCAGATACAAGCGCGTACACCTCCATGGAATACGGAGGCTCCGGCAGAGCTGCTCTATTAAAATTTAGCCATTCCCGAATCGATGCTGGGATAACCGCCGCTACAGCGTAGCTCTGATTGCACAAGTTGTTGAATGTCGGTGGCAAACTCGTATTGGCGGGTCGACGGATCCCTCCGCTACTACCAGAGCCACCCGAAGCACCGCTAGCACCACTAGCACCACTCGCGCCGCCTGTTTGCCCAGCTGTAGGAGCCGGCCCAGCAAAGACACTAAGCGCCACGTTCGTTGATGGCGGCTGCAGCGACGCCCCCGGGATGTAGTAATCGAGCAGCAGCCGATCACCGCGGTAGTACTGCCCTATGAGATTATTCTGCACCCCGATAGCAACAACGTACGAGGATGAAGGGTCGGTACCGTTCGCACTCGAGGCCCCGGTATCTGACTCAGGCAGTGCATCTCCTAATCTCAGTAGCACCCTACCCAAGCTCGCTGGTATACCGCCGCAATTATTTTGCGTGGGTTGTTGCCCGCCTCCATTCAAATTACCCGTGGTACCTGAAAAGAATCCCAAGAGAGTCACAGATACTCCTTGGTCGTTATTGGCAGCCCCATTTCCTCCACAAGCGAGAAACCAAACCGAAGTTATCGCAACAAAGGGGAGGCACAGGAAGCGAGCTCTTATCTTCATCATAGGTAGTCTCCGTTCTCTAAAAATCTATTGCTTTTCCTTAACTGCTGAATCATCGAAGCTGCCCTCAACAATTCGAGGCGTAATAAAGAACAGCAGCTCTTCATCGCGATTGCTTGTTGTTGTTTTTCGGAAGAATGTTCCGACAAATGGGATGTCCTTGATGAACGGAACTCCGTTCAACGTGTCGGCCTCTAAAATCTTGTAGATACCCCCCAGTGCAAACGTTTCGCCACTCGACACCAACACAGTAGAGCTCGCACTTCGTTCAATCTCTGTTGGAAGAGTTGTTAGTCCATCCCGCTCGAAGGAGCTTGACTTTGCCTTGATATCGAGCAGGATGTAGTAATCCGGTGATGCCTGTGGGGTCACGTTAAGGATAATTCCAGCCTCAACCGCCTCTGTCGCTATTGCTCCCGCACCGTTAGCGTTAGCACCCGAACCTACACCAATCGTGTTACCTGAGTTAGGCAAAGGAATTCGGATCTTCTTCACACTCTTTATTTCAGCAGCTTTATTGTTGGTTGTAGCCACAGCAGGGCGACTTATGACACGAACCCTTCCCTCGCCCTCGAGCTGAGACAAACGAGCCTCTAAGCTCTTCGTGCCATCTGCACTATCAAACAACATTGACACTGCCGACCCAGCGACCGGGAATGATGATGCTAGGCCTCCGGCCCCCGCACTCCCTCCTATCGCTATTGCCGAAGGGAAGTTAAGACCAGTTCCATTGCCCGTCGATGGAGACTGGATATACTGGAACCCCAATTCACTTCCCAACTCGCGCGCCAGATTGCGGTCGGCCTCAACGATCTGAGTTTCAAGCAATACTTGCGGAGTACGCAGGTCAATTTTCTTGACAAGCTCCGTTACGTTCTTTAGCCCCTCCTGAACATCTTTTATGATCAGTTGGTTTGAGCGCTCATCGTGAGCAACCGTTCCACGCTCCGACAAAACCGTCTCCACGAGCGACTTGATCTCAGATGCCTTGGCGTAGCTCACTCGCACGTATTTAACGGTTATAGGTGCAAGCTCTTCCTGAGCTACCCTTGCTTGCTTGAGAGCATCACGCTCTTGACGCAACTTATCATAAGGCGCAATACGCATTACATTCCCTTCTAGCACCTTATCGAGCCCATTAGACTTAAGGATTACGTCGAGCGCCTGATCCCAAGGAACATCGAGAAGTCGAAGGGTCACCTTCCCGGTAACTTCTTCGCTTGCAACGATATTGAGGTTAGATACCTCAGCGATAATTCTCAAAGCATTATCGATATCAGTCTCCTGCAGATCGAGCGATATCAAGCGTCCCGTATAGGTTGAATCATTTCCAAGAAGTGCTGCCGCTTGCAGCTCGTTAAGCTCGACTGGTTCTAGTTCCGAGGCTGGCTTTGCCCCCTTCTCCTTACGAGTAGCTACTGAAGCCTTTTGAGCCTCCACTGGCTTTGCATCCTTTGGCTTGGTATCGACTGCCTTTGTAGCGGCCACAGATGTAACTCCCTGGTCTGCCGCAACTGCTTTCTCTGTCGCTGTCTTAGTCTCTCCAGTCGTCGTGTCTTTCTTATCTGCATCCTGCTTAATCTGAGCGCGGATATCCTCTGCCGCAGTGGTCAAATTCGGCGTCTCTTCAACTATGAGGCCATGAGGTGCCCTACGCGCAGTGAGGTATGCCGAAGGATCGCAGAAAATTCGGACAAGAGTATTTTGACCCTCTACTGTCGCTCGAGCAGATCGAATTTTATCAGTCGCTTCACCAAAACTCGGCTCAGTCACGCTGTCGTCCTGCGGCGCTGCGTTGAGTAGGGTAAGAACATACTCAGACGGCGCTGTTCGAGCGATGGAGTACTCTGAAGACTCAGATACCTCTACATTCAACATTGCCGCGCCACTGTTTCTCTCAATACGAACCCCCTTAACAGGCGATAGTGCGATACCTGCCGGCGCTGTTTGACTGCCGAGAGAAACAGGCACTAACTCAGCTTGCGGCGTCTTAGCC
>JBIIHY010000200.1:0-6221 GCA_044235305.1 Bdellovibrionota bacterium | reverse complement strand
CGGTGGTCGCCGTATCATGGCAGAGCTCGCTGAGT
Source organism: Bdellovibrionota bacterium (assembly GCA_044235305.1). Classification (GTDB taxonomy): domain Bacteria; phylum Bdellovibrionota_C; class UBA2361; order UBA2361; family OMII01; genus OMII01. The sequence goes on along the minus strand of JBIIHY010000200.1, from coordinate 6,186 downwards.
CGAACAGGTCTACCGTGAGCGGATTCTTGGTCATGAAATCTTTCACGGGTGGGACGGTGGTCATGGACGTACTATAAGGCTGCGGCGGTGGCTCCCGGAAGGGGTGTTTTTTCAAGAAGGTATGACCGGCACAAGATGTTTATATGGCGAGTGCCGACCAGGCTTCTTGTTTGACGTATTCCCGCCCTACCACCTTCCGAGAGCGTGTGTGATACTGAGAGCTACTCATGACAACGACTACTTCACCGAAGCAGGCTTCCGATTCAAGGCGCCACATCTGTTGGGTAATGACCACCTATTTCGCTGAGGGGCTACCCTTCATGGTAGTCAGGATACTGTCGAGCGTTTTCTTCACGCAGCTCGGGGTCAAAGAGCGATATCTTGGATACCTGAACTACCTCGGTCTACCTTGGAATATCAAGTTTCTGTGGGCACCGCTCGTTGATGGCTGGGGCACGAAGAGGGGGTGGCAGATAGCGTTGCAGCTTGGTCTTGCGCTGCTCACAGCGCTTATCGCTATTCTCGCACACTTCGCCGCCAGTTCTGAGGGAGGAGTCTACCTAGAGCTTATCGCTGCTGTTTTTGTGGTGATGGCGTTCCTGTCAGCAACTAATGACATCGCGATTGATGGATATTACCTCGAGGCCATTCCTGCCAGAGAGGACCAGGCTCTTCTCTCAGGGTATCGGGTGCTTGCCTATCGACTCGCGATGGTTTTTGCTCGAAGTGGCATAGTGGCATTTGCTGCGTGGCTCATGAGTTCCGCCACGGTGGGAACTCACTACCACGCTTGGGCGCTTGCATTTTCGTTAACTGCCGCTGTGCTTGGGAGTCTCGCACTTGGGCATGCGTTGTTGTTGCCTAAGATTGGCGCGCCTAAAAGTGATGTCGAATCTCAGTTTGCTCGAGCCAAAAGAGTTTTTAAACAGGGATTCCTTACTTACCTTGCGCAACCGCAGATAGGGCTGATTCTTGCATTTATTATCCTCTACAAAGTAGGTGATGAGCTTCTGTTCTCAATGGTCACACCTTTCATGCTACGCGAGTTAAAAGTTAGCGGAGAACAGTATGCGTGGATCAGCGGCATCGTTGGTGCAGCGGGCACCATTATTGGGGCTATGTGGGGCGGCTGGGTGATAAAGAGAATGGGCCTCAGACGAGCGATGTGGCCGCTTACGATAGCGATGAACCTCAACATTTGGCTCTATGTATGGCTTTCCTGGGCGAAACCGGATCCTGAAACATTTCAAGGTCTGTCGCTGATAACCACCGTGCACGGTATCGAGCAGATAGCAGCTGGACTCGGTAGTGCGGCGCTGCTCGTTTTTCTCCTCACAACGTGCTCGCAGGAGTACAAGGCAACGCACTACGCAGTTGGAAGCGCAATCATGTCGATTCCTGGCACTTTAGTCGGCGGGCAAGCAGGTTCGATCGTTGAGGCGATTGGATACACGAACCTGTATGTGATCGCTTTTGTGGCGTCGATTCCTGGGATGCTACTTATCCCGTTTGTGCCGATGAAGGAAAGCGCCTGATGCCAGAGTAAATGCTGATAGCCGGGTGTAGCTACTTCCCGAGGGTCCTGGCGTTGCGGTGAGAGATGACATCTTTGTCGTTCGTTTTAAGCGAAAGATACAAAACTTTTACAATTCTGAAACTGAGCGGTGACAACCTGATCTGTCAATTTTGGCACAACCCGTATACCGTTTCGACACTGGTTGTTGTGACAGTAATGTGCTCGCGGATCGAATGTATAGAGGACTGCGAGGTAGTAAAAGGAGAAAGTTTTATGAAGAGCGATAACGTTTGTGTAAGTGAGAAGATAGCAGCCCTTTCAGATGAGCAGGTAGATGTGCTTATGGATATTATTTGCGCTGGCGAAGAGTTTGCTTTGTTGCGAGAGACGTTGCGGTTGTACGCTGAGGAGGTTCTTGTTAGTGAGACGGTTCACTAATCGAAGCGGGAGATTACTTGCCATTGCCCAGCAGCTTAAGCTGCTGTTCGGATGGTAGCAGCTTGGTTGCTTCGTCGATGTCATCGTGGGTAAGAGCAACAATAAGAGGTTGGCACATCTCAGCGAGTGTGAACTTTTGAAGAGCAGAAACTGGAACTTTAGTAGTGTGTTGGCCCTTGGTCTCATTACTTAAGGTGAAGATTATCGGAAAGTCATCGATACGTTCCTTAAGCAGTTTCGAAGCCTGTTCTTGTTTGTCGCCTTTAATTGCAGTGCAGCGAGCGAGTCCAACGAGATTTTCATCGATAGGAGAGGTTCGACCTACTAATCGCTCGTCGCCAATACCGCTCAGATAGCCAGTGGCGTGAGCGAGCGTTACGGTGAGCCACTTTTTAGGAAAAGGTGCCCCCTTCTTTTCATTCTGTTCAAGGCCAGCGGTGAAGGAGTACCCCTCCTTGGTTATATGAACGTAGCCGAGCGGGCTGCCAGAGGGGGAAGTTCGGTGCCACCCCTGTACGTCAGATTGTACAACGCCAAAGAAGGCCCACAACTCTTTGAAGTTCTGCTTTAAAAGCTCGTAAAATGAGGCCCAGACCTCGTAGTTAGCCTCAGTTCGCGCAAGCTGTTCTGCTTCCTTAGTTTTGTATATCTGGTCAAGCTGTCCGAGAAAATCTTGGAAAGCACCCGACAGACGCTCGCGCGCCACTTCGATTGCTTGCTTGTCAGCGGCGCGGGCCTTGGCCATTTTTTCAAGCAGAAGCTGATCGACTTGCGATTGCTTCCGTTCATCCGAGCGGTCAGCTGACTTTGTTTCCGCTTTGCGCCTGTCTAGTTTGAAGATCATGTAAGTGAGAAACTCCCTGCCTTTATCAGTATACAATGACTTGTTGATTCAGTCTTGTCTGAGCTTCTGCAAAGACCATGGGCGGGGATAGTAAGTTCAGGGGGTTACCCCCTTATGCCCAGTACCGTCAGAACGTCCTCTCCGTATACCCAAAGTTAAGAACGGAGCATCGATGGATTGCGGCGGCTTGCGCCGGAGTTTGCAAGTGCTCGCCGAATAATTATAGGCTTGACTCTAAATTAGTCCGGACATATATAATATGGAGTCTAAATTAGTCCTGCACTAAGTTATGCAAAATCGCTATCTTAAATCAATAGTGGCCTCGGACTTAAAAGAGAAAATGGTGTTTGTGGGAGGTCCGCGACAGGTGGGCAAAACTACTTTTGCTCTTTCGTTCCTATCGCCTCCTGAAAAATCAAATCCTGCTTATTTAAATTGGGATATCGCAAGACATAAGCCACTAATCTTGAAGGGGGAGTTCCCATCTTCCGAGTCTCTCATCGTTGTTGATGAAATTCACAAATATAGTCGTTGGCGAAATTTGCTCAAAGGTTTTTATGATGAGTTTTATCCGCGAAAAAACTTCTTAGTTACTGGCTCGGCGCGGTTGGATCACTATCGAAAAGGCGGTGACTCCTTAGTAGGAAGGTACCACTATCAGCGCCTCCATCCGCTCTCCCTTACAGAGATCTCGAGCACGCCGACCAAAAGCGACCTGGAGGCACTCCTTAAATTCGGAGGATTTCCTGAGCCCTTCTTTAAAGGCGGTGAAACGTTTTTGCGTCGTTGGCAGAGAGAGCGACACTCCAGGATTCTACGTGAGGATCTAAGAGACCTCGAACAGGTCAAAGATATCTCATTACTGGAGATTCTACTCGATGCATTGCCAGAGCGGGTTGGTTCGCCGCTATCGATACGCGGCTTACAGGGCGATCTGCGCGTGGCCCACGAGACAGTTAGTCGTTGGCTGACGTTGTTTGAGCATTTGTACCTGACGTATCGGATTAGTCCCTATGGTGCAGCAAAAATTAAGGCAGTAAAAAAAGAACAGAAACTTTATTTTTGGGATTGGTCGGTACTGAGCGATCCGGGAGCGCGACTTGAAAATATGATCGCCTCTCTGCTCTTAAAATACTGCCACTATCTGGAGGACTCTCAGGGGTATGCCATGGAGCTTCGTTATCTGCGTGATAGAGAGAAGCGAGAGGTGGATTTTGTTGTGCTTAGAGAGAAGAAGCCGCTCTTTGCGGTTGAGTGTAAGAGTGGTGAAAGACATATCTCGCCGCATGTCCCTTATTTTGCAGAACGGACCCCGATCCCTATTTTCTATCAGATACACTTGGGTGATAAAGATTACGAAATGAAGCAGGGGCGTATTAGAGTTCTTCCTCTGTCCAGGTTTTGTGCTGAGCTGAACATGGTGTAAGCATTTGAGATGCTAAAAATTTCATAGCGGGTAGTAAGTTCGGGGGGGGGTTATCCATCCGTGCGCAGCACCGTCAGAACTTCCTCTCCGTATAGAGCTAATTTCTTTTCGCCTATTCCTGACACGCGACTGAGAGAGTCGAGGGTTGAAGGCTTAGAGCTAGCAATCGCTTGGAGAGTGGCATCGCTGAAGATCATGTACGCTGGGAGCCCCTTTGTACGCGCTACGCCGGTGCGCCACTGGCGCAACTTGTCGAATATGGCGCTGTCGAATTCGATCGCACCGAGGGATTTCTTCTGTTGGCGTCGCTTTTCATCGCCGAGAGTAGAAGATACTAGAGGCGCGCGCAGTTTAACTGATTGTTTCTCTTTTAATATTCGCATGCCGAGTGGTGTGACTTCCACCACGTTGAAGCGTTGATGGTCGACTGAGAGGAGACCAGAAGACACGAGTTCGCGTCCATAGTAGAGCCACTCAGCTTTGGCGCGACCCTTTCCGATGCCATATGTGGATAGGGAATCATGATGCCATCGCTTGATCTTCTCTGTTGATGCACCCACTAACACATCGACGATATGCGCTAATCCGACCGAAAACCCACTGTGCTTTGCTACTCGAAGTACGCATGAGAGCATCTTCTGAGTTATCTCTGTTGCGTCGACCTGTTCTCGTGGTGTGAGACAGTTATCACATGCTCCACAACTAAAGGAGGGCTCGCCGGCTTCGTCGCAGTAGGTTTCTCCGAAGTATCGTAATAAAGAGATGCGGCGACATTGCGAGCTTTCAGCAAATTGTAGCAATTGAGTCAGCTGTCGACTGGCCACCTCTCTTTCGGTTTCATCTGAAGCTTGGTCGATAAAGTTCCTCAGTTTCGCAGCATCTCCTGAGCTAAAGAGCATTACGCATTCGCTGGGTAGTCCATCGCGACCTGCGCGTCCGGTCTCTTGGTAGTAGCTCTCGATGTTTTTCGGAAGGTCGTGGTGAATGACAAAGCGCACATCAGGCTTATCGATTCCCATGCCAAACGCAATGGTTGCAACCATTACATCTGTTTCATCGCGAGAGAATCGCTCTTGTCTGCGGGCCCGCTCTTCGGTTGATAGTCCAGCATGGTAGGCTTCTGCACGAACTCCTTTTTCGACGAGTTCTTCCGCAACCGCTTCAGTTTTCGCTCTACTTAAGCAGTAAATAATGCCGCTCTCTCCGCGATGTTCAGAGAGTATCTCTAGAATCTGTTTAATCGGGGTAAGGCGCGGAATAATGCGGTAAGAGAGATTTGGGCGATTAAAGCTTGCAACGAAGGTGGGGGCATCTTCCATTCCCAACATTTCAAGAATGTCTTCGCGCACGCGTTCTGTTGCTGAAGCTGTTAGTGCAAGAACAGGAACCCCTGGAAACCGATCTCGTAACGCTTTGAGCGCGCGGTATTCAGGCCTGAAGTCGTGTCCCCAAGCAGAGATGCAATGCGCTTCATCAACTGCGATAAATTCAAGGTTCAGGGAAGCAAGAGTTTCAAACATTCCCTCTAGTAGTAATCGCTCCGGCGAAAGGTAGAGAAGCTTCATCTCGCCGCGATAGAGCTTGCGCCATACAGCCTTTGATTCCTCTTCTGAGAGTAGTGAGTTTAGGTAGCACGCACCGATGCCATTTTCGAGCAAGCCATCCACTTGGTCCTTCATCAAAGCTACAAGTGGGGAGATGACAAGGGTCAGCCCTGAGCGAGCAACGGCAGGAACCTGGTAACAAAGAGACTTTCCGCCTCCTGTTGGGAGAAGCGCCAGCGCATCTTTACCTGCCAAGGTCGTTTCAATGATCTCTTTCTGAAGTGGACGAAAGGAGTCGTAGCCGAAGTGCTCCTTGAGAAGTAGTTCCAGTTTGCGGGATGAGTTCGTGTCCATTAGGGGTTGTGTCTTTCGGGGAAGCGGGTCATGGCGTTCAAAAATCAATATCTTTGCTTTGAAC
>JBIIHY010000199.1:0-6229 GCA_044235305.1 Bdellovibrionota bacterium | reverse complement strand
AGCTTAAGAAGTTGTGTGGGGTCCATCTCTGGTATCACCTGAACATGCCGAATATACATAGCGTCGGACCAAATATGTTGAGAGGCAAAGTTAATATCATCATTCTGCGTGATCGGGTGGAGTGCCCTTCCCCCCAAACCTAGAAACCTATGAAACATCAACTGCCGCTGGTCCAAAAATGAGCAAACATCTCCAAACAAAGGCTGATTTACATAGTGCGGAATAAATTCAACTTCACAGACCAGCGCCAACACGCTTTTGAGCACCTTCGTTCCGCCCTGAAGCACATCTAACTCAGCGCCCTGAATATCCATCTTTATGAAATCAACAGCGGAGATACCGCTAGTTTGGGCGAAGTAGTCCAAGCTAATCGTATCAATTTCGGTCTTTCGACGCAGATAGGCGACTTCAAAGTTATTATACAAGCTTAGCAGTGGCTCGTTCGGTTCATACAAACTTGAGCACATGGGATGCTCAGTTACGTAAAACTCCCGGCGCTCATTTAGTCTACCAAGCGCATGTGGAAAATACCTCACACCAGCTTTGGCTTTGGCGTTCATCTCAGCGCAAACGTCTTCATCCACCTCAAAGCCGATAACACGGGAACCTGGAAATAAGTCTACGAGCTGGTAGAACGACTCAGAACTATCTCCAATCCGCAGTGCTCCGATTTCCAAGAGCGTAAAAGATAACTCTGCATTAGTTGCATGAATGAGTGAGGCAAGATGTTCAAGCATTGTCGGCTACCTCTATGTTCGGCTACGCCAACATAGTATCAACAACTAAGACTCCAACGACACTCTAAAGATGAAGGCTCATCGACGGAATTAGTGGGTAGTAGCGGGCAGAGCTACGGCACAACCCGCTGAGTTTCAGGCTAAAAACGAGGTTCTTACGTGCACGTTCACGGCCCGATATCATCAAAAAGCACCCTCTAAAAACGTCGAAGACCCAAGATGAATAGGTTCGGTTAAGGTTGATAAAAGCGAATATTCAGCCACTCACGCAGGTTACACGACGGACCCAACTCTGTCCGTGACAGCTTTAACTAAAGCCTCACGAGAGGCAGAAGAGTGTGGTGGTACCGCACCAGGGTTTGGTGTATACGTTCACCACTATGAACCGGGCACCCTCTTATGTCGGAAGCGTCACCACGCTTTTGTTCGCATCCGCACTCTCAAGCATCGGATGGATCTTTGAAGGAGAGGCTATCGCGCGGCTGGAGCCCGTTGCCGTTTCCTGTGTCGCACTTCTTCTTGGTGGTTTGATCTTACTCTGCATAGCACGATTTCGAGGCGCCATGCCCCGTGGCGCTAGCGCGACCGTCACCTCTCCACAATTCCTGATATTCTCGCTTATTCGTTCGGCATTACTATCAACTATTTTTTGTTACTGCCTAACGCTGACGAGCAGTACGAAAGTGATGTTTCTGACAAAGATCGAACCTTACATAGTTCTTCTTATTCAGATCATCTGGCACAACCACCGCACGACGTGGCAGCACTTTACCCTTCTAGCTGTTCATATTGCAGGTGCGGTTCTTCTATCGACGAGCGGCAAGTTTACTCTGTCGTTAGACGCCCTAGGAGATCTCTTAGTGCTGCTGGCTGTAACAGCGAGTGCTGCCCTCTACGCTCCAACACAACGCTACTCTCAGCAGCTAGGGCCGTCGTATGCAGCCGGCTTCTCTCAACTCTTTGGAGGTGCAGTTCTCATCCCGTTCGTATGTTTCTACAACACAAACTCGTTCGCCCTAAGCGAAGAGCACGCGCTGGGTTGGTTCTACGTGTTACTAACAGTGCTCGTATTCCACGTGATCAGCACCGGACTGTGGTTCTCGTCGATACGCCACGTTCCGGCGTGGCTTGCATCGGCTCTTCGCAGTTTCGGTCCTGTATTAGCAGCTCCGATTGCGTGGCTATTCTTTGATAAACCACTCTCACATATTCAAACCTTAGGCGCCTCTATCGTTATTATCACTTCAGCCTGGATGGTGGTGCTGGAGGGGCAGCGCTCCAAATAGACGATGTCGCTAAAAGCGCTCAACGCCCGAAGCACCAGCGACAAGCACCTCAGCGGCGTACCCTATAAAGAGCCCACTCTCAACTACTCCAACGATGCTCTTAATATCCCGTTCAAGAGTTGCTCCAATGCTTGAGAACTGCGCATCAAGTATCAGATTACCGCGTTCGGTAATCGTTGGACCGTGCTTCCCGGAACCACTACGAAGAGTAAACGCTGTGGCCCCCAAGCTAGCCAACCTCTGCTCTACTACGGCTAGAGCTTCAGGGATAACCTCAACCGGGATAGGACAGCCAACTCCAAGCACGGGCACAACCTTTGACTCATCCACGATAATGGTGAACTTCCTACAGCGCGCAGCGAGTATCTTCTCTTGTAGGAGCGCCCCACCCTTTCCTTTAATTGCCCAGCGCTCTTTAGTGACCTGGTCTGCTCCGTCAAAGCCCCACGACAGCTCACCACAGTACCCCGGGTAGAGAACCGAAAACCCCAGCTCCTGACACCGCCAAGCGCTTTGATACGAGCTGGGCACTACCGATACACTCAAGCCTTCACTCTTGACCTTGCGGCCGATCTCGGTCAGCGCGGCATCGACGGTTGAACCGGTGCCTACCCCGATTACATCACCGTTAGTAACTCGGGCTGCTATCTCTCTTCCAACGATCTCTTTCATAACCAAAGGGTATCCTTCTCTGGGACTGCTGTAAAAGGCTAAAAAGGTGGTATATAGTGCCGCCCTTATGTCGGACAACCACCAAATAGCCTATGTGGCCTTTGGAGCCAACCTAGGCGACCCACCCCGCACCCTTAAGCAGGCGCTTCCCCTGCTTAAAGAGCGTGGCATGGGAGAGCTGCTTGCCTGCTCGTCTCTCTACCAAACTAAAGCCCTGACCCTTGATGGCTCAGTTCAGCCACATTACGTGAACGCTGTCTTCGCCTTTCAAACTACCCTCTCACCCCTTGAAGTGCTGCGTATACTTCTTGAAGTCGAGCGCGCCCTTGGTCGCACCCGGGACAACGAGGCCCGCTGGACACCACGTGCGATCGACCTAGATCTGCTGTTTTTAGGAACCCGCGTTCACCAGGACGAGAACCTAACACTCCCCCACCCCGAGCTTCATAAACGTGACTTTGTTCTCGTGCCGCTGCGTGAGATAGCGCCGTCCTTTATCCACCCTGTACTCCTTGAATCAATAGCGACGTTAGAAAGCACGCTACAGCAACGCGGATTTGAGCGGTTTGTTTTATCTGAGGGTTGAATCTACTCAGAGCGCCACCGCTCAAGCGCCTCAAGCTGCTGTGCTGGATTGTGAACTCGAAGATAGAGAGGCACATCCGTAGAAAGCTTAGACGCTACTAGCACCCCACACATCGCTGTTATTCGATCTCTTTCAACAGGAGATTCCTCATCTTTTCGTTTAAGAAAACCCTTGCGAGAGCACCCAAACATCGCTCCCCCACGTGGCCAGTGTATCTCCCCATAGTGACGCATAAGATACCACGAAACATCAGCCTGCTTACTAAGAAAGGCCCCCATGCCGGTATCAAAGACTAATTTTGAAGGCTCCCCTCCAGCTCTGTGAAATTCCCCGTCTACTCTCTCAACCCAGAGCCTAAGCCTCTGCATGAGCTTTTCGTGCGACACCCCATCTCCAAAAAGGTGCGCGCCGCCGTGCGGGTTAAACATAGCTACGTAGAGCGCCTTTGACTGAGCTACTAGCGCGAGCATCTCTGGGTGCATTTCGCCTGAGATATCGTTGATGCACTGAGCCCCCTCAAGCAGCGCACATCGCGCGACCTCTACGTGATGGGTGTCTACTGAACACGGTATCTTGTGCGCTACTCCCTTGAGGACAGGTGCCACTCGACGCCACTCCTCATCCGGACCGCAGCATTCAGAGCCGGGACGAGTCGAATCGCCCCCCACATCAAGCATCTGAGCGCCATCATCAATCAGTTGTCGCGCACGCTCGAGGTAGGTAGCAGACGAGGCCCTGGGATCTCCGTCGGAGAAACTATCAGGAGTGCAATTCAAGATACCAACTACGGTGATATTCTGTGTCGGCATCAGCGGGCGCTAGTAGTAGTTTCGCTCTCTTTAAGGATGCGCTGAAACACCGCTTCTATGACCTCCGGTGCAAGAGAAGATAGCTGTTTATCGTTAATCCAAAATGATGGAGTTCCCTGTAACTGAAGCGCATTTCCGTCTTTTACATCGCGGTGAACTGCCGAGAGATACCTCTTTGAGTCCACACACTCCTTTAAAGCCTCTCCGTCAAGGCCAACCTCACGCGCAGCACGCGCCAGTAAAGCCGCCTGGACTTGCTCCATCGGCTCATCGCTTTCTAGCTCGTGAGCCGAGAAGAGAAAGCTATTAGCCTCCCAAAACTTCCCCTGCTCCCCTGCGCAGCGAGCTGTAAATGTCGCTAGGCACGAGAAGCGGTGAAAGGGTTGCGGCATGGAGGGATTGCAAGCGTTATCGAGGGGGTAATCTCGAAAAACGTAGAGATACTTACCCTCGTATCGAGCAAGAAGCTCGTGAAGAACACTCGACATTATTCTACATGCGCCACAGCCGTAATCAGCAAATTCAACGATCCTAATAGGAGCATCGCGCCGACCTTGCCAATAATCACCGTTAATTTGATCATCAAGCCGTACCCCAGTTGCTGCAACCGGCGCTGCTTCCCAAGCCCGGAGTGCTTCTGCCTGGGTTACACTATTCTGCTGAGCGCGTTTCTCTTGGTAGTATGCTAACAACTTTTCCGGTGCCAACACGTTCCAATACGCGAGCATTACGAGACCCACGGCGATAATGCGAGCGGCCCAACTCGTGCCGGATACCCCACCTCGAACAATAACTCCAATAAATGTTCCAATAAGGTGGGCCGCTTCGACAAGAGCAGCCTTAACTCGTCCTGGAAAAACACCACGCCATAACAGAACGAAAAGAATAAAGTTTATTACGTACAGCCCTATGCATATGAGACACAGCGCGCCGATCACAACCCACGATAGAGGAAAGAGATATAGCGTTCCGAAATTAGCTACCACGCTGAGTAGCAGCGCAAGCGCTGCAAAAGCCTGTGGTGGAAACACCCGCATGATAAGCGCGGCAAGCGCTCCGCCGATAAGCACAAGGTAAAAGAACATCCCGTACGAGGCTATTGGGATACCTAAAATAGACGACCACTCACTTGCATTTACAGCGTCACAATTAATAGTGTCAGAGAGGGTGCAGAAACTTGGGCCCGTGCTCAGGTTGTTAGTAAGGAGAACGTGTTGCTGTAGCGCAACTACTGAGAGTGCGAATCCACCGAGAGATAACGCCAGCACAAGTAAGATTATGACTTTTAGTTGCCGAGCACTTTTTTCAACTGTAAGCACGCCTATTCCCTGTGTACAACTACACTCTGTTCATCGCGGTAGAGTATCGTCCACTGCGGGCGAAGGAGCAACTGGTTCAAGATTCCTGCGTGCGCCGGTATGATGGCGTCAGTCACCCCAAAGACCTTTACGATAAGCTCAAATGCAGCGATATCCTCTAAGCTAGCGAAATATCCCTTATAGAGCTCCTCTCCGATTAACGTATTACGGTCATCGATGACAGCCCGGTAACGGGACCATAGTCGATAGGTTATCGCCCCACCCAGATTGGGGGACGCCAGCACAACTCCTTTTGCTTCTTTGCCCTGAACACTCTCAAGTACCTGCATAGCTGGGGCTAGCGACGAGTCGGAAGCTGGTCCGAGCGCTCTAGTAAAGAGTATATCCGGGGCAATAAGTGCGAGTGCTACCCCACTCGCTGCAAGGAGAGCACTCACCCCCAGCGCTCTCGGTGCGCGCAACTCTTCCCAGCGCTGCACCGCTTTGAGCATCCAGACTGTAAGAGATAGACATCGCGGCAGTGAAAAATCTCGCAAAGCGTTTAATCCCGTCGCGGCAACTGGTAAAAGCGCCAGAGCAGCAAATGGGGCATACCTTATAGAGCGCACCGTGAGCAAAAACAAAACACCAGCAAGCAAAAATTCAAAAACGTTAATTTCTGACTGCATCCACATCGCTCTTAGCAAACCAAGACGCGCAAACACCACGAGCCCAGATAGAAGCACCCCCTCAAGGCTTGAGAATGAGAGCGGATGCCACTCCTGATTCAGCGACATAAAGTAATTACTCGCCCCGAGGGAAAAAATACTCCGGTGCAGCA
>JBIIHY010000198.1:0-6245 GCA_044235305.1 Bdellovibrionota bacterium | reverse complement strand
GGAACTACACCGAACCCATCGAGCACAAACCCGAGCGCCATCACTTGAAGTATGAACTCAACCTGCGGCTGCCTGAAGAAGGCAGCTATGAACGGCGCTAACACCCATAGCATCCCTGCAACTGCAACACCCGAGAGAACAGAGAGCACCTCTGCGGTTCGCCGGTCATCACGTGAGAGCCTCTCAACCTGCACTACCGAGGGCCCCACCCCAACGCTACCGAACCGCTCGGCCAAACTGGTAAAAATAAGTGCTATCCCGAGTAATCCAAAGTCAGAAGGATCCAATAGCCGCGTTAGCGCGACAACAACTACACCCTTTGATAGCGCCTGAATGATAAGCGAGAGGTATACCCAGGCAACTCCTTGCTTGAGTGCGTTCGTTGTTGGTGACGGAGGCTCGGATTCATTTACCAGCGCTGGCGATGCAGACATGGCGTATACACTCAGGGAGACAGTGACTACCGCTGCTATAGTACGCACGGCAACGTGAACAACACTGTAATCGTAAGGCCTCCGGCACGCGGTAAGCGCCATCAGGGCTCGGTATTACCTCACTGAGCTTTAGCTTGAGGTGGTCGCAGTGAAGCGGCATGCTTCTCTCTTGCTATGCACTATTTCAAGTGGTTCGCTACACTTTTCTGGGGAGCTTACGCAGGAGCCGTATGTACCCTCTTCTTCTCGGTTGCAGATCAACCCTTGGCTCGCGCTGGCATACTGCCGGTGGGAGCTACAACGGCCGCCGTCGGTGCGCTTCTTCCGTTCCTTGCTCGGCATCTGATCACTCATACTACCCGACAGCGCTCGTTGTATCTTTTCAGCATATGGCGCAGAAACAGCCTACCGCTCTTTGCGTTTCTGAGCGTTGCTACCATCTCTATAGCTGGGGCAATTCTTCCGGGTTCTTTTTGGGGTGAGGGAGGCAAATGGATCTTTCTCTGTAGTTACGGATTTGTGCTCACACTCTTGGCTCACTGCGTGGGAGCTGTGTCAGTGGTTGCTCGGTATCTACCCTTGTACACCGCGTTTTCCCTTGTGCTACTCCTCACTTCACTGTGGTACGATATGTCATACCCTGGCACCTTCTCAGAGCTAAACAACCGCGCAGCCGGTTTCCCTGGAAATGCTAACTTTGCAGCCCTTGTGAGTGTTATGCTGTGCTCGGTCTCCTTAACCTACGACCGATTAGGCTCAGCGAAACGAGATGCCTTCTTTCTGGTAATAACTGCGTTGCATGTCCTGGGTACCATGTCTCGCAGTGGCTTACTTAACTACGGCTTGATGCTCGCACTGTATCTCTACTTCCGTTTCGTTCGTGATGGTCTTGAGGTACGTGGCATTTTTCGCTTTACAGCCGCACTGGCAGCAGGTGTGCTGCTTGCAGGAGTAATTGCTTTGCGGAGCGGAGCTACCGAGCTACTATTCTCGGCAGAAAATCGGCTATCGCGTTTTGCGAGCAACCAACAGGTTGATGATGGCTCGGCCGCAAGTAGACTGGCTGCGGCCAAGGACTCGCTGCGTCTTATCAACGCTTCACCTGTTCTTGGCCACGGCACCGGCCACGCACGCACAATGGCAGAGCTTCCACACAACCTCTACCTGCAGCAGTGGGTGAATAATGGAGTGCTTGGCCTTATAAGCTACGTGCTTCTACTCGGTGCAGCCTGGTATACGTTCTACCGTAGGGGTTCTCGACAGGGCCAAGCGTTTATCGCCGTCACTGCGCTGGGGAGCGTCTTTAGCCACAACATTCTCGATCAGCGACCGTTCTTGCTATTACTAGGTATTGTTCTGGTGCTGTCAGCGCGGCACAGGGACCCTACTGTTGTTCACTATAGCCCCGCCAATTGCAGATATTCACCCGCCGCACGCGCAGCCCCGTAGTGCTCTCGAATCGACATCGCCGTTTTATCTTGTCGGGGTGTATCAAGTGCTACATTGATAGCATCGGCAATAGCTGCAACATCACCAACTGGCACCAACGCGCCCATGCGCCCACCGTCGAGGATCTCACGAGGTCCACTCTTGCAATCGGTTGCGACAACGGGTGTGCCGAAAGCCATCGCCTGAATCAACACGTTTGGCAATCCTTCAAACTCAGAAGCCAAAACGAACGCGTTCGCTTTACTCATAAAACAATACGGATTGCGCTGAAATCCCGGCAGCGAGACATGTTCCTGAAGACCAAGCTCCTGTACCTTCCGCTCAAGAGATGAGCGCTCACTCCCCTCACCGATAATTATCAGTCTTGCGTCCCTGCGAGCACGCACCCTCGCAAATGCCGTTAACAGCGTGTGCAACCCCTTGTGAGGTTCTAAGCGAGCAGCGGTAAGGACAACCGGGGTCCCCTCTCCTTGAAGCCACGAGTGCGGCGCACCTTCCTCTCCCTGCGCCAGAACCGCCTCGGATACTACCGGAGTCGGAATAACTCTAATTCTATCAGCAAGCCGCGGCTCTAAAGTGCGCAACTCAGACGCTACACCCTCAGAGACTGCGATCACGCCGTGCGCAAGCCGGTACGCTCGTGGAAGAAGCTTGGCGGTTGCCTGTCGTCGCCACGTACTCTTTGGTTCTGTGATGGGTACGTTTGACTGCCGCACAACGATCCGAGTGCAAGAGCCAGCAAGCTGCCCAGCAACAGCAGCAATTACATTTGCGTTCGTTATCGTAGAGTAGAGAGCTAGCGGTTTGGTAACACGAAGATGACGAACAAGCCCGAAAAGTCCGTGCGATAGGCGCGAGGTCCCCAAAACAATTAAACGCACCCCGTGTGGCACGAGATCTTGAAGACCACCCTCGTGAGCGCCAATCACGAGATCAACTGCAAATCCACGCCGCAGGAGTTCAACGCTAAACATCAGCATTGCCCGCTCGGCGCCACCGCCGTGAAGGCTAGGGATAAAAAGGGTTATGCTACCACCCGCCGCTACTGAGGCCATATCACCTCAGCACTTAGTTTACGGCAGCCGTTGAAATTTGATTTAGGCTCTGGTCTCTCGGTACCAATCGAGGGTGCGTTTAAGCCCCTGGTCAAAAGATACCGTCGGCTGCCAATCGAGCTCTTTGCGGGCACGTGAGTTATCGATGCAGCTACGCATCTGCTCACCTGCTTTAGCCGGTGCACGCACGATCTCAGCTGATGGACATGCAAGGTCTCTGAGAGTAGTGGCCAAGGTGTTAACTGAGGTCTCGTGTGCCGTGCCGATGTTAAAGGGGCCTGATGGACGCTTCTCTGCAGCACGAGCAATCGCCTCGGCGACATCGCCGACGAAAACGAAATCTCTAGTCTGCTCTCCAGTGCCATTAACAATTATCGACTTACCCTCAAGCAAACGCTCGCAGTATATAGCCACAACCCCTGCTTCCCCATGTGGGTTTTGGCGCGGCCCGTACACATTTGAGAGGCGCATCCATGAACTGCTTACGCCCCATACCCGTTGCCAGAACTCAAGGTACATCTCACCGATACGTTTTGAGAGACCGTAGAGACTCTCGGGCGCAATGGCGTGCGATTCAGGCGCAGGAAAGGCTTCTTGCTCCCCGTACACCGCTCCACCCGAGGAGAGGAAAACAACGTGCGTACCTTTTCTATCTCGAAGAGGGGTTATAATGTTAATGAGGCCCGTCACATTCAGGTCTGAATCGAGCGTCGGGTTATCCATGCTTATGCGAACCGATACCTGCGCTGCCGCATGAACGATTACTTCAGGCGCGAATTGGCCAACTACTTCCTGCGCTTCACGTGAGCGGATATCAACCTTATGAAGTGGCACCCCGGGTGCTAGGTTCTTTTCCGACCCACTTGAAAGGTCGTCTATGACCTGGACCTCGTGCTTAGCGCTGAGCAGCCGATCAACTATGTGCGAACCGATAAATCCGGCTCCGCCGGTGACGAGGATCTTGGCCATGCAAACACGTATAGAAAAAATGCGCCCTGAGGGATTCGAACCCCCGACCCTCTGGTTCGAAGCCAGATGCTCTATCCAACTGAGCTAAAGGCGCTTAGGAGACCTGGAGGTTACACTATTCTGCGGCCTGAGGGAAGCGAGGCCGTAGCCCCATTTTTACCGAGAAAACCCCCTTGCCTAACAGATATCTCTGCGCTGATCCTAGCCAAGCTATGATATCGACTATCGTTAAGTACCTGCTCAGGCTGCGCTATGAGCTGCAAGTATCTGGCCTCGACCAACTTGAGGGCCACGAGGGGGTACTCGTTTTGCCCAACCACCCGGCAGAGATAGACCCGATAATCGTATCAACCCTCTTCTGGGATAGCCTTAGGTTGCGCCCCGTGGTGGTTGAAACGATGTACAATCTGCCGTTTCTTAAGCCCCTCATGAAGTTTGTACATGCCATACCTATGGCGGATATGGAGTTTGAGAGCGGCCCGTTCAAACGTAGGAGAATCGAACGAGCGCTGCTTGATATAGGAGAGGCGCTTCGCCGCGGAGAGAACATTTTAATTTATCCATCCGGCCGCCTCTCGGTGCGGGGAGATGAGCGCATCGGCGGCAACTCAGGGATTCAGACCCTACTCCGGGCAGCGC
Source organism: Bdellovibrionota bacterium (assembly GCA_044235305.1). Taxonomy (GTDB): domain Bacteria; phylum Bdellovibrionota_C; class UBA2361; order UBA2361; family OMII01; genus OMII01. The sequence goes on along the minus strand of JBIIHY010000198.1, from coordinate 1,699 downwards.
CTTCATCAAGTGTGGCGCTTGTGCGAATAAGAGGACTCTACGGCAGCATTTTCTCTAAGGCAGTGACCGGAGGAGAAACTCCAGCTGTCGGAGCAACGATACTCCAGGGCCTGCGCGTGCTACTTGAGAATCTTATATTTTTCACCCCAAAACGCCGCGTAACTGTTGAAGTGGTGCTCAATCCATCTGATTTTCCCCGCGGCGGAGATGCCCTTACCATCAACAGATACCTTGAACGCTTTTACAACTCTCCAGCGCCTGAAACTGCAACACTTGTTTCGCACTCGAGGTGGAGACAACAACTGCCAGTACTTCCAGCTCAAAAAGATGAGGCACAAGCGCTCGATGAGATCTCAGATGACATCAAACGCCGAGTATTTGCTCACGTGAGTAAGGTTGCCGAAGTGCCGCTTGAAAGCCTCTCAGTTGATACGAAGTTGGGCGACGACCTGGGGATGGATTCTCTCACAACAGCAGAGCTGCTCTTGTGGCTTGACCGCGAATTTGAAGTAAACGATATCGACCTAAGCGAAATAGTCTCAGTTGGCTCCCTACTACGCGCTGCAGCAGGTCAGCTAAGTTCCGGCACTACTAAGCGCCCTTTTACAGTTCCAGAGATATGGTCAAAAGACTCTCACCTCCGTCCAGCGCCGCAACTCGACGTAGCAGCAACGCTGCCGGAAGCGTTTCTCAAAGCGAGTATGCGGATGGGCAAGGCGCCCGCGCTTGGAGACGTGCGTGCGGGTGTTATTCTCTGGGATAAGCTCAAAGTTGGGGTTCTTTTGCTTGCACGGCACATCCAACGGCTACCGGGCGAGCATGTAGGAGTGCTCTTTCCAGCCTCAGTTGCTGGTTCGATGGTTACGATGGCTGCAATGATTGCGGGGAAAGTCCCAGTGCTTTTAAACTGGACCGCTGGGAAGCGGTCTCTGCTACACGCCTGTGAATCAACTGAGATTCAGGCCATAATTACTGCCCGATCGTTCCTCGATATAGTTCCAACAGACCTTGAGTTCCTTGAAGAGCGTTTCCTCTTTCTTGAAGATATTAAGGCTAACTTCTCTCTGCGCGAGAAGCTCTCAGCTCAAAGTTTAGCTCGCGAATCAACGCGGCAGATACTCGATGCATTCGGCATCGGAGCAACAGCTCCAGATGCCCCTGCGGTTGTGCTTTTTACCAGTGGCTCTGAGGCGCTCCCTAAAGGGGTCCCGTTAAGTCACAAGAATATCATCAGCAATACAAGCGGCATCCTCCAGGCTTTCAACTTTACCCAAGACGACGTGCTGCTTGGCTTCCTCCCGCCCTTTCACAGCTTCGGGCTCACCGTATGCTCACTGATGCCTCTTTTGACGGGTATTCGGGTCGCGTACCATCCAAATCCAAATGAGGCGCGCAAGATTGCTAAGGCAACAGCGTCCTGGAAGGCAACCCTTATGGCTGGAACCCCAACCTTCCTGCGCTCAATTTACAAAGCCGCAGACGGCTCTCAGCTAAGCTCTCTGAGAGCTCTCGTTTCGGGAGCTGAACGAGCGCCTGAGGAGCTCTTTACCTTGGTGCAGTCCCTCACCCCGGCCGCCACAATTCTTGAGGGCTACGGAATCACCGAGTGCTCCCCTGTAGTAAGCCTTACGCGGGTCAACGAGACGAAAACCGGTGTTGGGCGGCCCTTGTTAGGAGTTACCGTAAAGATAGTTAATCC
>JBIIHY010000197.1:0-6250 GCA_044235305.1 Bdellovibrionota bacterium | reverse complement strand
TGCCTATCATGCAGATGCAGACGGGCTGCTGTTTCAGGGTCAACCCGTAACAACTCAGCATACGCCTCCCCGGGTGTGATGCATGCCACCTCCTCGCGCACAGATGGTGGCGTAGGGGGAACATCAGCTAATCCGTGCAAAAGCACGGTAAAGTACATGCCGGAGCCACCAACTAGAACAGGTACCTTTCCCCGCGCTGTTATGTCAGCAAGGGCAGCCAGTGCGCTTTCTCTAAAGTCGGAAACGTTCGCAGGTTTATCAGGAGAGAAGATATCAAGCAGGTGGTGAGGAACCCCTTGCATCTCATCACGAGAGATCTTAGCCGCGCCAATAGAGAAGTCTTTATACACCTGCACAGAATCGACATTAACAACCTCGCCTCCCAGAGAACGCGCAAGATCAACTCCAAGCCCACTCTTACCCGATGCGGTCGGACCACATACAGCAAGGGTCTTAAACGGATGTGTCATCGTGTTAACGGTCCCTACCGAACCAGCGCTCCACCGTCTGGCGCGAAAATTCAGCAACGACTGGACGCCCGTGCGGACACGCCCCGGCTAAGGTCGCTTCATCGAGTTGAGCAAAGAGCGCGTATGCCTCTTCTTTTTTGAGAATATCTCCGGAGCGCACACTTGCATGACACGCTAGTCGGGCAGCGATGTGATCTATCCGCTCTTCAAGCCGCTCGCGCCACCCAGCGCTTACAGGCTCAGCGGCGAACTCTTTAACCAGAGAGGCGCAGTCAAGGTGAGCAACGGCACTAGGGACACCGGTAACAACTACCTCGGTATCACTATCCTGAGAAACTTCGAATGCAAGCTCGCGCAATACATCACTCTGCTCCATCAACGACACCACCTGTTCAGCAGTCAGGCGCACTCGTTCAGGCAGCAACAGCTTCTGCACTGTAAGCGCGCGCGCCGCACGTTGTGCGCGTATCTTATTGTAATTTACCCGCTCATGCGCTGCGTGCATGTCGACTACAACGAGCTTCTCGTTGTGCTCACACAGCAGGTAGCACTCAAGCACTTGGCCTACGTAGCGTAGCTCCGAGAAACGAAAATCGGCATCAACAGTCGCCTCTGCCTTCGCCGAATACAATCCCCGCTGTTCACCAAACAGCCTCGGAGCAACAGAGCCAACACCTGGACTCTTATACTGCGAAAACTGTTCAATCGTACGAACAGTCTCAGTCTGAGAAGGAACAACCACAGGCGTTGCACGCTGAATCGGCCACACATCACGCACATCAGGTTGATGAGGTGAGGGCAGCGCTGCTTCGCGCACAAATGTCGCTTGCGGTGAGACAACGGTAGGCGCCACCACTGGCTCAGCTACCTGAGCTACTGCAGGACGACGTATACTACGCACTCCTGCAAGCACTGCACCGCGTACGACGGCAAAAACCTGGTCTGGGTGACGGAAGCGCACCTCACTCTTTTGCGGGTGCACATTCACATCTACTTCATCTGCGGGTAGCGAAAGCGAGATGTAACCGACCGGGAACTCCCGATCCTTTAACATCGAGTCATACCCTTCGCGCACGGCTCGCACCATTATCTTATCTGACACGAGCCGTCCGTTGACCAGTAGCACAAGCCCCGTAGCGTCAGCGAGTGCTGCCCCTGGATGCCCCACTCTTCCTTCTACTGCAAGCCGTCCCTCACGAAGCGAAATCGGTATAAGATCTCCCGCGAAGATCTCTGCACCGCGAGCTGCAACATCACTCATAGCAGCGAGGTTCAAAATCTCGGCGCCATCAGCTATCAAACGGTAGCGAACGTGTGGGCGAGCAAGCGCTGAGTGCATCACCCATGAGCGAATCTTTGCAAGTTCTGCTCGCGGCGATTTAAGAAATTTCCGCCGAGCAGGTGTGTTAAAGAAGAGGTGTTCAATATCGATCTCTGTGCCCTCGCTCCACGCACAGCTCTGCACGTTAACAAGCGTTCCCCCTCGAATCGTCACAGATGTTCCAAGCTCTTGTCCTTTACTGCGTGTAGTAAGCCGCACTTTCGACACTGCCGCTATTGAGGCAAGCGCCTCACCGCGAAACCCAAGTGTAGAGAGTGAATTAAGATCTTCGATTGCTGACACCTTTGAGGTGGCATGCCGCTCAAACGCTAGCAGCGCTTCATCACGGGTCATCCCACATCCATTATCGCGCACTTTAAGCCGCGTATGCCCCCCGGCTTCAACAGCGATAAAGATATCTGTGGCGCCGGCATCAACGCTGTTATCGACCAGCTCCCGGATAACAGATGCCGGCCGCTCGACAACCTCGCCTGCTGCGATCTGATTGATAACGGTATCGGGTAAAACTTTAATCTTCATTTATCACTGCCAATCGGGAACGACTGCTATCTCGCGTTCCTTCCCGTGCAAACCACCGCGCCGCACGGTAAAACGCACTTCATTATCTCTTCCAACGCGACGGATCTCATCTTCGACCTCATCACGGTTACGAACTCGTTGACCGTTTACCTTGTAAATCAGGTCGGCTCCATCGATATTCTGCCGGTAACCCCGAACAAAAGCATCCCCTCCAACAAGCCGCTCAATCGGTTGAAAACCACCCTCGTCAGCGGCGCTCCCCTCTGCAATCCGCAGCACCATCGGCCCCTGGTCGGTATCAACAAGCTGCCACCCCATGCGAGGCTTGCGCACCTTACCGTTCGTTGCAAGCTCAGGGAGGATACGCTTAATGTTATTAATCGGCACAGCGAATCCTATCCCTTCAGACCCGCCACCCTGGGTTAGGATTGCTGTATTTATCCCGATTAACCTACCATCAGAATCTAAGAGCGGACCACCGGAATTACCGGGGTTAATAGCCGCATCGGTTTGAATTAGCTCTTTCAAGACCGCCCCGCGTGGAGTTTTCATTGACCGATCCAGCGATGAGATGATCCCTGTTGTGAGGCTACGGTAGAGCCCAAAAGGGTTTCCTATCGCAAGCACCCGTTGTCCAACTTCTAACCCAGAGGAATCGCCCATCGGGATCCCAACCAAACTCTTCGGCGGGTCGAGTAATTTAAAGAGCGCAATATCGCTATCAGGGTCATACCCTAAGAGCCGTGCCTTACTGTTGTGCCCTGTAGAGAGCATGATCTCAACGCTACCACCACTCTCTAAAACGTTTTCAATAACGTGTAGATTGGTTATCACCAGACCCTTATCAGCATCGATAATGGTGCCAGTACCAGTGCCCTCCTGTGGACGAACCTCATTAAAAAAAGCGAATGGGTCGACCACATATACGCGGGTAGTGATAAATACTACAGCTTGATTAGCGCGTTTGTAGACATCGATTGTCTTCTGCTCTTCAGTTGTACGGCTGGCCTGTGTCGCGCTTTGAGCGTGGACTAATCCGGTACAGACAAGTGACAGAAGGAGTACTACGATAAACACTCCTCGCGCTGCACGGCGTACAGCGAGCGATACAGCTCTATTCATCCTCGTTATCATCAGCTTCATCTGCCGCGGCCCCTCCGAGGTGCAAGACGCGCTCAACTTTGATAACACCTGATACCATCTCTATGGCGCGCTTAATTTTGTTCAACTGCTGAGCATCACTAACTGTGAGTTCGAATTTAATAATCGCTTTGCCACGCTCAGTTTTTATCTGGGCACTGGTAATGTTCACGCCCTGTACGGTAATGGCTGACGAGACGTTTGCAAGAAGCCCCATCTGATCCTGCGAATGAACAGTGATACGCACCCGTCGCGGTGGAGCTTGCGCCGTGTCCCATCCAACCTCTACCCGACGTAACGGGTCACTGTTTAAGATCTGAGCACAGTCAGCATAGTGAACGGTAACACCACGACCGCGAGTAATGAATCCCACGATCCGGTCGCCAGGGAGCGGCTCACAGCACTTGGCAAATCGCACCAGGATATTATCGAGCCCTGATACCTTTACGCCGACGCGGTCGCGGTTAGTCTTTGCAGCACTCTGGAAGATACGCTGGAGCGGAGTTGGTTGCTCTGACAACTTCTCAACCGCTTGGGTATCTTCTGGTAGAAGCTTCGCTATAACCTTAGCCGACGATATCCGCCCATATCCAAGACCCGCTAAAAGGTCACCCTCAGATTTTAAGCCCAGCTCACTAGCTATCTTTTCAAGCGAGCCATCCTTCTCAAGCTTCCGGAAACTTAACTTAACCTTACGCAGGTCTTTAGTCAGAAGCTCTATGCCGAGCGCTATTGAGCGAGAATGTTCCTCTGTTTTTACAAAAGCACGGATACGCTGCTTCGCCTTTGAGGTCTTAACGAAACGCAGCCAATCTTTGCTCGGTACGTGCGTTTTAGAGGTAAGCACCTCAACGGTATCTCCATTCGCCAGCACGTGATCAAGCGATACCATCTGCCCATTTACTCGGGCCCCGACCGTGCGGTGGCCCACGTCAGTATGCACTGCGTAAGCAAAATCGACTGGCGTTGAGCCATACGATAGACGCACCAGGTCTCCTCGCGGTGTAAAGATAAAGACCTCTTCCGGGTACAGCTCACCTTTGACGGACTGAATAAACTCATCTGGGTTTTTGAGATACTGCTGAGTTTCAACGAGCTCTTTTACCCACTGAAGATCGAACGTTGGAGCCCCTTCGCCCTCTTTGTACCTCCAGTGTGCCGCGATACCTTCTTCGGCAACTCGATGCATATCGGGAGTACGGATCTGAATCTCGATACGTTGACCATCTGGACCGATCACTGATGTGTGGAGTGACTGGTACATGTTCGGCTTGGGCATCGCAATGTAATCTTTAAACCGATTCGGTATCGGCTTCCACGTTGAGTGAACGATCCCAAGCGACTCGTAACACGCACGCACGGTTGGGACTATCACCCGAAACCCGATCAGGTCATACACATCCTCAAAGGAGAGGTTGTCTTTGTCCATCTTTACCCAGATAGAGTACAGATGTTTACCCCGCCCCTTCACTGATGCTGATACTCCTGCTTCAGCCAGGGTCTTCTGAAGCTCCCGCGCTACTCGCTCGACGTAGATGTCTCGCTCGGGAGCGGTTGTGGTTATATGTTGCTCAATCTCAGTATAAAGTTGCGGACGGAGGTATTTGAGGCAGAGGTCCTCAAGCTCAGACTTTAGCCAATGGATACCGAGACGATTCGCAAGTGGTGCATATATATCTTGTGTCTCTTGTGCGATGCGTTGCTGTTTTTCTTCGCTGAAGAAATTCAACGTGCGCATATTGTGCAGTCGATCGCACAATTTTACGAGCACAACGCGAATATCCTTCGCCATCGCCAGCAGCATCTTGCGGAAGTTCTCAGCCTGCTTCTCCTCGCGCGATTCGAATTCTATTCGAGTAAGCTTAGTGACTCCTTCAACGATGTCAGCTACACCAGGGCCGAATATCTTTTGGATATCTTCGCGGGTAACATCACTGTCTTCGATCGTATCGTGCAGCAATGAAGCGATAACTGAGGGTTCATCGAGCTTGAGTTCACATACCAGGAGCGCCGTCTCCTCGATATGTTTCATGAATGGATCGCCAGATGCGCGCACCTGACCCCGGTGACACTCGGAGGCAAAATCGTGCGCCTTCTTGAGAAGATCTAAATCTGGGTGTGGATGGTACTTTTTGAGGGCCTCGGCTATCTGCTCGAAGGACATACGTGGCCCGATCTAAAAATTCCCTACAACCTCTACTTACTCACACCCTTGCGACTGACTACTCACCTGCATCATCGTCATCATCTTCGTCGTCGCCAGCAGCTCCAACAGGGCCAGTCTTCATTAGGGCGTCATGGAGGAACGCAGCAGTGCGGGACTCTTCGCTATTTTGAAAAAGAGATGCCCCAAGCTCCTGTCGGCGCTCACGCTCTGCTGCCTCTGCCGCCTTTGCTGCCTCAGCCTCAAGAGCCTTCTGCTCTTCGTACACTGTTGCCTCTTCAGCAGTCATAAAACGAACTTTACCACCAGCAATTTCACGCAGAGCAGTAACCACAGCCTTGTTCTTACGGTCGGTTATCTGAGCCGAAGACCCTTGAAGAAGTTGCTTGGTGCGCTTGGAAGCAAGCTGCACTAATGCAAACCGATTATTCTCACGCGTAAGACAATCTTCAACGGTAATTCTGGCCATCTGTGTTACTCCATCCTTCTATGTACGACTTTCAGATCCTCTCTTCGTGAGCGAGCTCAAGGTACGATCTGATGCGTGCTATCTGTGCCCTACTGGGACCAGGCATTTGTCTAATCAATGCGTTAGGTTAGCAATAAACTGGCAAG
>JBIIHY010000195.1:0-6266 GCA_044235305.1 Bdellovibrionota bacterium | reverse complement strand
TCTGTGTACTGGCCTGTGTGCTTTCAGATTGAGCTCGCTTATCTCGCTGCCATCGCGGTTAGTTAAGCCTCAGCATGCTTTTTTCATAGCAGCAGGCGTGCTCTCGCTGACGTACGGTTTCTATCAGATGACCTGTCAGGCGATGGTTGATATGGTCTTCTGTGCATGTGTGTGGGGAGCCCTGACAAGCCTTTTGTACAGTGATGGTGAGTTGTGGAGCGCTCGCAGGAGGCTTTCACCGAGGTCACTCACGGGGTTCTGTTTCTTTTGTGCTCTGTCTGCGCTTGCGCGTGGGCCAGCTGGGCCAGTGCTCTGTGTAGTTCTGGCGGGTGTAGGGGGATGGTGCGCAGTTGGTTTAAAGCAAGCGGTTGTGACTGCACTACGACCAACATTCGCCTGGTTTCTGCTTGCGATCCCAGTGTTCTGGTATCTTTGCGCCTACGAGAAGGGTGGGGAAGCTTTTCTTGAGCGCCAGCTCTTCTTTGAAAATGTAAAACGGCTTACAGGCGGTGAGCACATTAACGAGGAAGCGTGGTGGTTTTACGGGCCATCGCTTCTGCGCACCACTTTTCCATGGGGAGTGCTTGCGCTTGTAGGTGGCGCATTTCAGGTGTTTCAGCGTACACGGGTAAGCGGCCATGCTCGTGAGCGTGTTGCCCTTGCCGTCCCTCTAGCCCTCTTGGTGGCAGGGGTAGCTCTCTTTAGTATCGCTTCCGGTAAGCGTCATTCCTACCTTCTTCCTCTTATGCCCCTTGTGGCAGTAGAGCTTGCGCTGCTTCTGTCAGTTGTAATGGACCGCCAGCCTCAGCGCACCCACGCACGATTCTTGGTTGCCTGTCGTAGGGTGCGGTTTGTGGCGTGCGCGGTAGCGTTTGTGCTTTTTCTAAGTGCTACACTTCTTATGGCAGGAGCTTTCGATGTTGGAGCGCTGACGGGTAGAGTGCGGTATGAGCTGCTTCGATTGATGCTGCCCATAGGAGCTGCCTTCTTGCTTGGTCTTATGTTCGCCAAGCTCGTCCCCGCGCACGGCGCAACACGCGTGGTGTTTACATCATGGGCCGCACTCTTTTCGCTTATGGCAGTGGTTGTGGCCTCGGGAAGCTCATTGAAAGCGCGCTTTAAAGACTTCCGCTCAATGGCTGCGCAGATTCAAGAGTACAACGCCGCAGGTCGGCCGTTGGTTGTGCTCAAGCGCAATAACTATGAGGAGTACTTCGATCCGATACTGTACTACCTCGGTACTCCGGTTCGGGTAGTTGCGCTCAGTAGTAGTGGATTTACCTGTAATTCATCTGAAGTGTACTTTACCGAGAGCTCACGACTGAGTGAGCTGGCTTTGCCAGCGGGGCAGCAGATCGCTGTGATAGGTGTGCTGCGTGAGGGTAGAGATAGTGACCTTGCTGCACGTTCAGGGGTGCAGCCGGCAAAACATGAGATCGCCGTTTTTCGGTGTCACGATACTGAGAGTAGTGTGGGGAGAGATGGGGTGCAGGGGTTGCTGTTTGCTTCGTAGTTGCGACAACCTATCGGTGCCGGACCACATCCAGGGGAGTCTTACTATCACAGCGACAGTATAGCGCTCAACTTCCCACTACCGTCCAAGTGCCTGCAAAGGTACGAGAACAAGAAGAATTAAATATTAATGAGACGCGGTTCTCCGATTGCCTTAGTGCTGCCGATAATTCCTGATTTAGGATATTTTCAAATTCAGCTCTTTTATTAAAGAGTGTACCAAACACGTTGGGAGATTGACCAACTAAGTCGATTCCCGTTGTCTTAGAAGATTCGACCATCGCTTTGCAGACACCATTCAAGTCTTTGATCTCATTGAGGCGGGCCTGGTGGTCTGGCTTCTCAAATACCGCTTGAATCGCCGTGACCAAGGCGCGGTTGTTAAGCGCTTGAACTACCTCCGGCTCTACTGAGGATTTGACCTCAGTTATACAGCTCCAGGAATTATCTCTCGGATAAAATCCTATAGCGTCAGTCAGAAATTTTACAAGCACTTGTACAGCCTGTGCTTGGCTCCTCTGGTCATGAGTGGTTTGCATAGTAGTTCCTTACATGAGGGAAGGTAGAGCTTAAGAACGTACCTTTTTCTAGGTGGGTTATGGCGAGTAGAGGGCGTAGGGTGACATACTGTGCGTAGTGCCTCAAGTAAATGTTGCCGAAACCCTATAACGCGCTGAAAAGCGACTCGATTTTCGCTTCATCTACAAGCTTGCATCACGAAACACGGGGTGGGAAGGGTCTGCATAGCTCTCACCCGATTACGCAACCATGGTTAAAGGATTTCGCTCAAACCCAAGGAGGGGATATCGATTCTTTTTCGTCTCTCTCGACCGCGGTGAGCCGGTGCATATTCATGTTGAAAAAGATGATGCATATGCCAAATTTTGGATTAAGCCAATCAGAATGGCGAAAAGTAAAGGATTCAGCGCTACAGAGCTCGCTAGAATTCGTGCTATGATAGAGAAACACCACAGGCTATTTAAGAGAAAATGGAATGAGTTCTTCGGTGAATAGAAAAGTGGCATTTGAACCGCTCGTTGAGGATGTTGATTTTACCAGAAACGCCCTTGTGGTAACTCTTTCCGATGGTCGAGAAATTCGCATGCCTCTTGAATGGTCTGAGCGGCTGCGCAAAGCACCGCCAAAACAACGGAAAGCGTGGAGGTTAATCGGCGGCGGAGTCGGGATTCACTGGGAAAGCATAGACGAAGACATCTTAGTTGAAAGCTTGCTGCGCTGCTAAGGCTGAGGGGCAGCTCTGTTCAGGAATTAGCCACTAACGCTGGACTGCTCATGCCTCGAGGTAGTCGGCGAAATAGCGTGGGATGATACCCATTGATTCCAGCGATCGGTCCGGTGTACTGCGACGGGCTCATGCCAACCAGCTCCTGAGCAACACTCGCCCCGTCAGTGGTGACCGCTATGGTGAATACCTCTTTCGGGACTCTGAGGACAGTTCCCATGGTATATCCCACCAGTCGGGAGCGAATGATCGTGCCCGCCCTCTTAGTCGAGGCCATTGATGCCAAGTACAAACCAGCGCAGCGACTAGCTGAAGTTATATATTTCAACGTGAGCTCCTCCTCGGACATCTCACCGCGCTTCAGAGCCTCACATGCAAAGGCTGTTAAGGGCATGACGAGACCATACCCCAACACTTGACCATTAAACGTCAATACATTGTACATGTCAGGGCGCAGCTCTGCCCATGCGAAGGCTGTTGATGATGGTTCCTGATTGAAACATTCGCGGTCAATTGCGACAACGTGCTGGAGATGTTCTCGCTCTAACCGGCCATGTGCCTCGATCTTATGCATGTGCGTCACCTGTTGTTACGTCACAGAAATATCCGATTCGGGGTGACTAGTCAAAATTTGAAGAGGCGAGATAAAGTGATGAAACCATTTCGAATAGCGGAAGCGTTGGAGGATAACGTTTTCGCGGACCGAGGCTGACCGGTACGCTGCTTCAAAGTCCCAACTGTGGTCGCGGTCAGCCTGCGGTCCCGCGATTGGTTATCCCCCCACTGATTCGATTCAAGCACTCTACCAAGTCATCGGATCAGATTGACGCACTTTCTGCTGGAATCGAGCTCCAAACGTTATAGTAGAAGTCTACAAGACCCGAGTCGGGCGCTTTGCCAGGCAGCAGTTTCGAGCAACGGCCACAATGCAATTCGATAGCGGTCTGAGTGACAGCCATAAATGGGATTTCAACGTTCCAATCTCCCAGCATCTTGCCGTCGATGTACCGATAAACCTGAATCAGAAATCTTCTATTTTGGCCTGCCTTAGGTAGCTCCTTCAAAATTCGAATAATCCTCTTCGGTCCGTCGGAGTTACCGTACCCGCATGAAGGAGAACCGCATTGCAGCGGAGCATCGGCTGCGGTCGCGTCAGTGGGACCGCAAAGCAGAGTCAGCAGGAGGCAAGTGAAAAGGCATGCTCGCATAAAGGGGGATAACGTTTCAGTGAGCGGGCGCCCGAGCGTTCCGCTCGAATGTTTGGTTATCTACCTTCCATTCGTGAGTCATTTTTTTCGCTCAGCCCAAGCTCGTTCTGCCTGAGCTTCGGCAATTCTGTTCTTTCTGATGGTCGAAAGAATGAGTAAATTAAACAGATGTAAGATACCGACTGCTAGTAATATGGTGCCGAGTTTTCCGGAAAGGACCTCAAACAGCTCTCTGATATTCCCAAGCTCTCCGCTAATTTTTAAGGTCAGCAAAATATAACCACCAAGCACTAAGTAAAACCCAACTCGTAAAAGTTGATTTGTGGCACTGGCCAGCTCCTGATTTGAGCCGAACACATCCTGCAAGTAAACCACTCCACGATTGAACAGGATCTTTCCAACGAGCAGAGTCAACAGAATACCTAGTATGAGGTAGATGCAGTATGAAGCGACAATTAAATCCACAATCTCTCCTTGCAAGATAACACGGGCGTCACCGGGAGGCGAGAGCCGTTTTCTCGCCGATCCGGTGCACGCAATCGTTATACACTTCTCTACGGTTTCTCATCAAACTCAATGGACTTTGTTATCGCCTCGAACGCTTCACGGAACTGTTCTATATTGTCTTTAGTGTCATTCAGAGTGATCGCGATGGCGTTTGACTTGAAACCATAGAACTTGGCAAACCACACCCACGTCTTGTTGTTAATCCTCTTCTCGAAGTCCTGCCTGATTGAGTTCCATCCGTTGCCCTTTTCGCGCGTCGGCTGGGTAATAGGTGTCTCGTCCCGAAACATAAAAGTAACGGCTGATATCGGATATTCTGCGGGCAGATTGAGGTTCTGTGTTATGGAAATGGTGAACTCGTATCCGCCGGGTGGGCTGAAAGTAAAGACATTTGGATTGGCAGGAAAAGGGGTTCCAGATCCCCAGCTCTTTGGTATGGATATGCTGAAGACCCCCGTGGGATGTCTGAAACGAATGGCCTCGGGGTTATCGGCGATAGCCAACGACGGAATCATACAGAGGAGAGCGATGCTGAGCAGGCCGAAGAGGAGTAACCTGGGATAGTGGATGAATGAAGAAACTCCGCGGCTTTTGGTACTCATCTTTGCCTCACGTGTATAACGTCAGTGCGTGCGGGGACGCCTAGTCCTCCGCACCGCCTTTTTGTTATGCGCTTTTGTGCGAGCCACTAATGGGAACTGCTCAGGAGAATCTATAGACTCAAGATGCAAATCCACATCAAGCGCGGGCCATCTAAGATGCCCTGCCCTAGGACTCTCTACATTCAGGACATCTTCAACTGCCGCGCCCTTGAACCAGGGAAACTTCTTATGGTCAAGAAAATACTCGTGCCCGCTTGCGAGCACCCACACGCCGAATGGTGAGATATTCGCTACCTCACACCCCAAAAAAATCTTTCCAAGCTTTCCGGAACTTTTCACGTTGACGCTCCACAATCTTTTGAATTCGCCGAAGTTCAAGAGGCTTCAGTCCCTCGGAGTCAGCTAGAGCAACGACGGGCTCGAGCCAAAACTTCGCCTCTCCGTTCGATGATATCACATGTACATGAGGTCTGGGCTCCTCTCTTGAAAAGAAGAAGAAACGGTACGGGCCTTCGGAGTAAATAGTTGGATTCACATCCGAAGTAATACATTTAGTTAAGAGAAACGTCGAGGGAATTTCCGCCCGCCTCTTGAGTTGTCGGATGCTCAGTCCTCAGTATCGAACTCATCCCACAGCCGCTCGTTAGCTTCGGTTAATAGCGCCCTTAAACTTGGCGGCTGAAGCCCCCTTATCCCTGGTACACCCTACTTTGTCGCAGTCGCCTAAAGCACCGCAGCGCTACAACATCAATCGCAAATAGGTTCAGCTCCCCGGCGATATCAACTCCTTTCCCACTTTTGAAAAGTAGGCTGTACCAGTGGAAGGCTTTCTATCATCGGATTTAGTGCGTCACACGGGGGGATCTTGGTCCTGGCTGCCAGCGGGCAGTCTTTGAGAAAAGTAGTTTGTGGATATCCCCCTCACCGTTTCTCGCTCAAACGAAAAAAGTTTGCTGCGCGCGGTCTCTGAGAGAAATAGTTAGGGGAGAAATAGTTAGGGAGCTACCCGGGCCTTGGCGCACACGAGAAAAGGGAGGCCCTCCTTTTTATCTGATTCTTGAGGCCAGTGCCCGGGCAAAACAGAAACCTACAACGCAAGTTAAGAGATATGGGATGGGTGCCAATTCCGCGATTGGTAACGCAACAGCGCCCCCCAAAAAGAAAGCTCCCCAAATGACTCCGGCAGTCCTCCTT
>JBIIHY010000194.1:0-6268 GCA_044235305.1 Bdellovibrionota bacterium | reverse complement strand
ATCCAGTGCCTCCAAACTGAGACCTCCCTGGGCTAAAGATGGCGGTGTTTATTCCCACCACCTGCCCGCGCGTATTAAAGAGCGGACCACCTGAGCTACCTGGATTAATCGAGGCATCGGTCTGAATGAATGCATCGTACGGCCCGCCACTGCCGTTAGGGACCCTGCGTGAGGTAGCTGATACGATACCAGCAGTGACAGTTTGTCCGAGTTGAAACTGGTTACCTATAGCAACCACCCACTCGCCGACCTCGAGCGCATCAGAATCACCGATAAAAACTGCTGGCAGCTTCCGCGAAGCATGTATCTTTATCAGCGCGATATCAGTCTTTGCATCTTGTCCGAGAATATCGGCGGTGTACTCAGTTTTATCGTCAGGGAGTCGAACTGTTATCTTCTTGCTCTTATCGATTACATGGTTACTGGTTACGATGTACCCATCTTCATGGATGATAAAACCGGAACCCGAAGCTGCGTGGGGTTCTTTATTGTCAGAGCGCTCGTTTTTTTTGGCTTCTTCTCCAGCGGCCTCGCTCTCACCTTCAACTGAGATATTAACGACTGACCCTTTGAGAACCTTAACAAGCTGGGTCAGTGCCGGAAGCTGTGGTGCCGCATTTGTCGCAGAGGAGCTAGGAATAGCAGGCGCCCCCTCGGCAAAAAGTTTATCGACTGAGTGCTGAGGGGTTGACTCCGCAAGCGCGGCTCTGCTTGCCAGCGTAAGCGCCCACATCGATATGACAACACAACTTCTCAACGCGGCTTTCACCAGGAGGCTTACATTACCATTACAACTGCACATCGCACCCCCTTAGAAAAACTGTTAGAGACCGGAACGCCTCCTACTTTTGCTTTCTCCGCACGTATGACATACGCAGCGTATGCAGCACCTCTTCCATGAAACGCACCTCTTCACTTGAGAGATTACCACGCGTTTTGCGCTGCAACATCGCTAAGATATCGATGGTCTGCCGAGCAGACTCTACATCTACTGGGATCTCCATTCCGGGGGGCGGTTGCATCTCTCCCATCTGCACCATCGTCTGAGTCGCAAGCGACATGACAAACGAAGTAAACGAAACCTCTTCCTGGTCTTCGTCGCCAGGCTCCATCTTAAATTCTTGGCGAATATCACTAGCTGCAGTAGAGGAGTCTACATTTGATTTAGCGGTAGGTGTCGGCTGCGGCTCATCACCACGCTCCTTACCACTTGCATCAAAGCGCCTGCGATCGACTACATGAACCTGTTTTTCGGTATCGGGTTTATCATTCTCGCTCATTGTGCACCGTTACTGAGTTTTCAGTGTGTTGTAGGGTGATGCTAACCATAAAGGAGAGGCTTGGGTAGGGGGAGGATGGGATTGGGAAGATTACTGACGGAAAGGATGCGGGCGGTACAGGGATATTAGGCTGAGGACCG
Source organism: Bdellovibrionota bacterium (assembly GCA_044235305.1). Classification (GTDB taxonomy): domain Bacteria; phylum Bdellovibrionota_C; class UBA2361; order UBA2361; family OMII01; genus OMII01. The sequence continues at coordinate 4,848 of JBIIHY010000194.1, read as the reverse complement.
CCTACAGCTAGCCCCTAATCCTCCTCTTGCACCTGCTCCAATCTCCTTTTCCGAGTCAGGATTCCTTACGAGAATGAGTGAGGAAAGCGGTGCAGGAGCAGGATAAGGCCCGTATGCCGCTAGGACTTAATCCCTCCCTCTTCTGCCGTGCCCAGCAGAGCGTGCGCGCTTGTTCCAAGTATTTGCTGGCATGCGGAGACCAGAATCTCCCGATCTCGTATCAATTAATTGTTCGAAGCGATCCGGCGCCTGAACAACAACGGCGTTAGCACTGCACGCCAATACTAACATCGCCCGGGTCACCCCGCCTGCAACGTCGTCTAGCAAAATGGCCCCCGGATTAGGGGGAGGCATCTCAAGTTGGTCTAGTGATCTTCCGTTTTTTCGATGATTATATGGGTCCATACCGAGCAGATTATCGAACCGCATTTTAAAGTCAACACACGATTTGCGTCGAGCACCATCGAACTGTATAAGATTGACGGCTCGTCTGGTTTGAAAAAGACTTAATGGAATTTATTCTTCTAGGTTGTGGAACATCAACAGGGGTGCCCCTCCCGGGGTGCTTCTGCAGAGTGTGCACCTCACCTAATCCGCGCAACTATCGCAACCGAACTTCGGCGCTGATTAAGCTTGATAACGGCTTTCACATCCTGATTGATGCCGGTCCCGACCTGCGTCAACAAGCTATCGCCCACAAGATCCCGCGCGTTGACGCAGTCCTCTTCACCCACGCCCACGCAGACCACATCCTCGGCACCGATGATCTGCGCTCGTTCAACTTTACCTCTAAGCAACGCATCCCGTGTTACGGCACCGATGAAACGCTGCTCGGAATAAAGGGACCATTCTCGTATATCTTTGAAGCAGACAGTTCATACCAAGGCGGGCTCCTAGCGCAGCTAGACCTTCACTCGGTACCGATAAACTCCCCATTCTCCATCAACTCTGCGCACTTTCAACCCTTTTCGCTCATACACGGAAACCTCAACGTGCTCGGCTTTCGCTTAGGCGAGCTAGGGTATGCCACTGATTTTAAAACTATGCCCGAGGAAGCCAAGGCGATTCTGAGAGGAGTTAAATACCTCTTTATCGACGGATTGAGGTACGAGCAGCATCGAACTCACGCAACGATCCCAGAGGCTGTTGAGCTTGTACAAGAGCTTGGCGCAAAACAGGCCTACATCATTCACACCGCCCACTCTGTCGAATACGACGAAACGAATGCCAAGCTACCCCCTGGGATAGAGCTCGGATACGACGGACTTACCGTCAGTTTTCAGTAAATGCCCCAAGGATTGAGGGCTAAAGGTATAATTCTTCCCGCATTTATGTTTAAACTCCTCTTGTATGTCCCAAGAAGTACGAGGAAACACCAAGGGGTTAGCGCACTCTGAACTTAAAAGTGTGCGCAAGCTCTTTCAGCGCTCTGTGTATTCAGAAGAGATCGTCTCACTCGATCTAGCGCGCGAGATCTGCATGTTGGCCGAAAGGCTACGTCGCCGCATCGGTGTACTGATTGATCGCCAGGGCCGCATCGTCGAGGTAGCGCTCGGCACAAAAGAGATCCTCTACATCCCTGACCTTGGTCGTTACCGTTTAGGGCACGGGCGGCTGCGAAACCTGCGACTTATCTTTTCAGATCTATCCTCCAACAGCGACGAAGCAACTATCCCATACGATATCTACACTGACCTCGAGCGTCTGCGGCTCGACGCCGTTGTGAGCGCCCGCGCTCTGAAGAATCGTATCGCCCTCACCTATGCGTACCTTATTCCCGCACGCGGCGGAGAGAGCGCTACAACAATGACCGAGAAGGTCTCCGATCTCGGCGCACTCGATCTTGATTTTAGAGAGCTAATAGAATCCGTTGAGCAGAGCCTCTCGGCAGAGGTCCAGCAACTAACAACTGGTGACGGAATCGGGGCTGTTGTTGTTGGAGTGTACGACAAACCAGATGACGACCCTGCTACCTCTCAGGCTGAGCTGCGCGAGCTAGCGCGTACTGCTGGGGTTACCATCGTAGATTCCGTTGTCCAAAAACGGAAAGCCGACCCGAAGACTTACATCGGAAGCGGAAAACTTGAAGAGCTCGTCATTCGCTGCATCCGGTTAGGAGCAGATCTATTGCTCTTTGACACTGAGCTTAAGCCTTCTCAGTGGCGCGCAATCACAAACTCGACAGAGTTAAAGGTTCTCGACCGCAGCATGTTAATCCTCGATATCTTCGCCCAACGCGCACAGAGCAGTGAGGGGCGCCTTCAAGTTGAGCTTGCGCAGCTCAAGTACAATCTTCCCCGACTAGTCGAAAAAGATGCTGGTCTCTCGCGTTTAAGTGGAGGGATCGGAGGAAGAGGACCAGGAGAGACCAAGCTTGAGATCGGCAGGCGACGCATACGCGATCGTATCTCAGAGCTTGAGCATCGCATTGAGAAGGTTCGCTCGTCTCGTGACTTCCGAAGAACACGCCGCAGAGAGAACCAGCTACAGCTTGTATCGATTGTTGGATACACTAACGTTGGTAAATCAACCCTCTTTAACCTCCTCACTGGAAGCACCGTTCTCGCTGAGAACAAGCTTTTTGCAACACTTGACCCAAGCCAACGCCGGCTCTTCGTTCCATCCAGCGATCCAACAACCTCTACTACAGGTGGCCGCACCGTTATCTTAAGCGACACAGTGGGGTTTATCCGCAAGCTCCCACAGGAACTTGAAACTGCCTTCCGCGCAACACTTGAAGAGCTGTATGAAGCGGCGTTGCTGGTGCACGTTGTTGACGCAGCAGACCCCGATGCGCTCGGGAAGTACCGCGCTGTGAGACGGATCCTTGAGCAAATGGAGCTCTCTGGGCTTCCTGAACTGGTAGTGCTTAACAAGATAGACAGCGCCTCTGACGAAACACTACTCCCGCTCCAAAACGAGCTTGGCGGCGTCCCCGTTTCGGCCATAAAGCGCCGCGGCATCGGGGATCTTTTAGGCGCAATTGATGCGCGGTTGGTTGCGGGGAGCTAGCATCGTTTGGCGGAGCTCCCCCTGGACCGGGAAGGGTTTTTGGTTCGACAAAAAAATGTAAGTGGCATACGAAACTACGGGCGGACCTCTCTTGGACCGCGAAGGTTCAGCTTCGCCAAAATGTAACAAGTGCCACCATAGCTTCTGGCGGACCTGGAAGGTCCGCGGTCCATGATAGCTTCGGCAAAAAAATGTAAGTGACCTCCGAAACTACGAGCGGACCTGGAAGGTCCGCGGTCCGATGGCTAGCTTTCCCCCTCGCGAGAGACAGTAAACCCGCCATACCCGATTCCTGGCGGAGCAGGCTGTTGCTCCATCGACACAATCTTTTTCATTAACGCTTCTATCTTCCCTTTGAGAGCCAGTGCCTGACTATGGTTCGTCTGAAATGTGCCAACCCACTTCTTCTTCTGTTCGAGATTCAAATTAATCATCTCCTCATAGGGGTTAACGAAGCCTTGGAATTGCTTCCAGACATCGCCGCCAATTAAAATTCCAGTTGCTACTGAATTTATAGTCGCTGGAGTTACGGTTACAGCTAGGCCAAAAGGTGCGCCCCAGAGGTTGGACTCCGCCATACGCAGCGCCCAACGCGCTTCACCATATAATCTGTGACGCCACCAATAGTGATCCAGGGCGCGCCAGGGCTCAATTTGAGAGTATCTCTTTGCGAAGCCGTCGATATCGCCTGCCTCCCACCTTGCCCGAAATGTCTCGGACGTCTCCTTTACGTGCCTTGCCTGATTAAGATCTGCCTCGGCCGCAGGTACAGCTTTCCTTAACTTACGGACCTTAAGAGCAGCCCTCGCTGCCTGCGCCACCTCCCCAACCCCTGTAGCATACAAAATCACATTCCCCGCCACGCTTAAGCTATTACTAGCAAAGTCAATCCACTCGTCGTGCTTATAGTCTTCAAACGCCTTATTCGATTCTTCCTGAAGCTCTAGGATACGCTTATTGAAACCACCAACTGCGATACAACCCTTCTCAGCCTCCCCTACATAAGCACCGTGGAAGGCTACAGCATTTGCCAGCAACCGCTTCGGCTCTAACTTCGGATCGAGATTTAAGGGGTCCACCCTGTAGGTCTCTTGAAACCTCTTGAATTCGGGTGAGTTCCTAATCACACTTAAGTCATTTGAAATCGAGACAAGCTCGGCATCTGGTTCTAAATTGCTCGCCTGAGGTAGTTCGCGCATGCGCTCATCCCACCCGGCTGGTGCTACTGGATTAACAGCTTCAAGCCTCGCCCGATAACGAGGCGGGCAAGGGTCAGCCTGCGAATGTGCGTCAAATGTTGAGCCGAAAAGAACGCTTCCAGCAATCACCGTAGACTTAAGGACATTTTTAAAAGTAACGTTGCTGCTCATACCGTGAGTCTCCCCTTTAAGAAATTAACGACCAACACACTTAGCGGTTTCTGTCTTGTCAGGCGCAAGAATAACTTGGCACCTACACGACACCCGACGAGACACAGCATTTACACTCTGCTGGGTCGGAACCGGTGAAGGAACAGGAGTACTAGAAACCTGCGGTTGCTGCGGGCAGCTATACACCTCAATCTGGGTCGGAGAGATACATCTATCGGTCAGCAGTAGCCCCCGGTTATCGATGGCGTACCCGCCCCCTACAACATCATCTAGGTGGTAGTACTCTTCACACCCTGTATCTTCAACGATCGCTACGCGCTCATCATCAGGTGACGCCCCTAGGTAATCAGGGCTAGCTGCTAGAGCTCGGTCAAACGCTTCAGTGTCTACTCCCAGTGCAAGAAGCTGTTGGAGCTTCGGTGAGAGCTTTAAAGCTGATACTGGCACTTTAGTTCCCTTGACAGGT
>JBIIHY010000193.1:0-6291 GCA_044235305.1 Bdellovibrionota bacterium | reverse complement strand
TACGCACATTTTTTAATGTCATACATCGTCTCCTATAAACTAGAATCTCTAATACCGGTCTCCAACATCGAGTTTACTGCACCACTCACGCCGCCCATTCCCGCATCTTCCTCAACGAAATTGCCCATCATGCGAGACTGCATCTCTTGTGCTCCGTAGGGCGCCACAGCGATCACCTCTTCGAGCGAGCGGCTAAAATCATTCTCATTCCGCGTCAATATATCGCTAAACAGCTGATTGTCATCACCGTTGTTTGTACTAACCCAATAAAAAGCCGGTTCTACCGGTAAAACCAGGGCTCCCTCACCGATATCTGACATGAGATAGAACTGCGATTCTACACCTTTTACCGTGCGTAGTCGCATGATTACGTCAGATTGTTGTGGAGTCAAATTAAAGGCTTGCGCCGTTAAATGGAATTTATTTGGGTCCTGACGGAGGAATATCTTGTGGGCGCTGTTTTGTACGATAGCTTGCCCGCCAGATCCTACGTAGAAATCCTCACCCGATTGGGAAGCCGCGATAACGATACCCTTGCGCTTGCGGTAGAGCCTGAACGCAGTCTCGATCGTACCGGCCTGGGTCTTGCCAATTAGCTCGTGAGCCTCGTCGAACACCAGCACCTTGCGAGTATCAAGCTCCTGCGGATCGTTCATCACAGTATCCGCCCACACCATTGCAATCTTCAGAAACACCCTCTGGAGATCCGGGTTGCGACTCAGAGCCTTGAGGTCAAAAACGATAAAGCGCTCCTTCAGCTTCAGTGACCCCGGTCGGTCAAAGAATCGGGCGTACGTACCTTCACCGTAGTAATCAGCGATTAATAGTGCGATGCGTTGACGACGTCGCGCTACATCCTCAGTCTCGTCTACCCGTCGCGGCGCCCGTAGCGTTGCAACTACATCGCTCAGGATAAACTCGCGCCGCATCGGTCCCTGTCGGTAAATACGATGAGCCTCAGCTAGTGAGTCTGCAACGGCACCGCGCTCAAGTCGGTCCGGCGCATTGGTGCCATCTGTGGCCATATCGCAGACTACATCCGCACACATGTCGAGCAGGTCTTTGTAGTCGTCGTTGCGCGAATCTGGAGTAATCTCACCGAGTCGCGCCAGGAAATTCATAGCAGGGGCTCGCGATGGCGTAGCCTCGTACACTCGTCCGCCGAACAGTTTTGCAATCTTTTCGAATCCACACGGCTGACCTACCATCCCCTTATCGAAAATAAAGGTTATGGGCTGCCGCTCAACCACACGACCGTCAGAGAGCGTTGAATAGTGTCCGCGATTAAGCATAGTGATGAGGTAACACATCAGGTAGCTTTTTCCAGCTCCGGACACTCCGCTGATGAGCACGTTTGGAGCGATATTCGAGTCGAATAGGTCAAAACCAACTAACTCGCGGTTCCACAAGCTCGGCAGAACCATCTGTGAGCCGGCGCTCCCCTTCCAGTTCCCCCATAGAGGGAACATCCGTACTGCCCGCGACGATTGAACGACGGAAGTCCATCCCGCGCCGTCGGTCGCTGGGTCATATGCACCCGGGAGAGAATTCACAATAACCCCGAGGTCAGAGATTTCGTGTACCATTCCGCGGGCTCCGTTGAGCTGCGGAAATGTGGCTACGGCCTCAGATGTTGCGCGGATCGCCTCGTCCTCCGTTTGACAGATGAACGTTTGATGTAAGCCAACCCGTACGATCTGTTCAGAAGCATCGTAGAGCTGTTGCCGCGCATGACGAATAGCCGAAACTTGATGAATGACCTTCTGATTCGAACGACCACCCCAAGCGCGCTCACGCATGCCAAGAGTACTATCAAGCCTGTCGAGACGCGCTAGCTGCTTCTCTTTCGGGTCCTTTGAGAACGTAACGCTGATGATGTTTTCATACGGCGCCGACTGCAGTGGCGCTATCATAAGCGGCATGCAGCTCTTTGGAGGCTTAACCATCGATACGGATCGATAGACACGCCCATCTTTTTTAACTACGCCGTCGCGAGGGTGCTCAACGCTAGTTTCTGATATCTGATTTGAAAGCAGGTCCTCTGGATCGTAGACCGGCACAGGGATGGCAGCTGACCGACCGCGCTTGAGCTTTGTCGGCTTAACGCTACGTCGGTTGAGCAGCGGGTAGAGGAGATTGATTAGCCCCTGTCCGTCTATGCGGCGCGGAAAAAATCCCAAGTCAGCAAGCTTGGCAACAGTTCCATCCATCAAACCCTTAAAGCGGTTTGCAAAACCCATGTATTCGGTATATCGCTGCTCTGCTGAGAGACCAACTGCCCCGTACATTAACATCTTCACAGTCCGCGCGAGCTGCTGAGTCAAACCTTTACCCTGCCACTCCGGATCGAACCGAAAACAAGCTATCAGCCGTAAGCGACGGGGGCGACGGTGCAGCGAGCGACTCTGGGCGGCGAGCCGCATCGAACGCACCCACCGACGAGTCATCCAGCCCGCAGCTCCCGTTAGAGGGTAACGATTGAGGCAATCTCGCAGGATGCCATCAACGTCAAAGGTCGTTACCCAACAGAACTGCACTGCAATATTGTGGTCCATCGCGTCGAGCATCTCTTGCATGCGCTCGGTGAGTTGGAAGGCGTCTACGTCTGAAACTTTTGTGATCCACTTCGGCTGCAGCTCCCAGATCGACCACAGCGAGGCATCGGTGTGAACGAACATCTCGTTCTGCTCATCGTATCGAGCGAAGGGCAGGAGCTTGTTAAATATCTCCTCGTCCTCAAACAACCTATTTCGGGTCAACCTATTGATGCTCATGCAGCTCACTCACTATATAGTCGCGGCGCTTCGGCATGGGCTGCCAAGAATCGAACCTCCCTGTTCACATGATCGACAACCACTTTGACCTTCGCCGTACGTTCTATAATCCGCGCGAGCTCGTCAATTGTTCCTAAATTTTGTACAGAAATCTTATTTTTTGCGATTGAAGGGGCCGTATACGAGGAATACCTAGCCATCGCCGCTAAAACCCTAGCGGTTTCCTCTAGGGTTGTACCCTTGAGAGCAAGGTGGAAGACAGGCCGTAAGGTCGGCCCTTCGGAGCTAGCCCTTCCAGAAGTATCCTCACGCGCCGGTAGCGTCTCAGGAGGTAGCACCCAACGGGTACGGGAGTAGACTGGCTCTGGGCCATGGGTGCGCACTGCCGAGAGGAATACGGTGCGCTTGGAGCCATCCAATGGCTCGTAGGCCTTTGGGGCGCCACACGCACCACAAACTATCGCCAGCAGTGAAAGAGCTACTGTTTTCGCTTTCATTACCGGAGATCCTCAGGATTGACGAATCCGGTAGCGGAAGCATTTCCACCCGTATTCAGCTGCGCCTCTAGTTCAAACGCGTCAGACACCGCCCACTGCTCCTTCTTCACCTTGAGGTAGTAGTAGTGCGCGGGAACGAGATCCCCGTGTGAATTAAGGTGGTCTGGCACCCACATCAAGCGAACAACTGCAGGCATCATCACTGGGTTCGTTGGCTGAGGCGCCTGCGCACGCTGGTACGTTGCCATAGCTTCAAGCGCAGCGCGCGCTCGGTCAGCCTTTCCACTTCCTGAATCGTTCAGCGCTGCATCGTTCTTCTGTCCCATGTAGGCCACTTCGCTAGGGCTTGGATAGAAAGGGTTCAGTATTCTGCCGACTGCCGTGCACCCACTAAGAGCCGAAACCGTTACCAGCAAGAGAAGGATAGTCATTGTTCTCATAACTCACTCACTCCGAAAAACTAATCCATTGAGGTAAATACGGCTGATGGGTCCTCTTGCTCGAGTTGATCAAGAAGATCTGGGATCGCCAGCGATTGACTAAACACAGCCGTTGCCTCTCTGCCCGATAGCACCTGAACAACTGGAACCATCTGCGAAACTCGGTCACGAATGATATTTTGCCACTCAAATGCAGCCGACGAGAGTGCAATACCGCCCGCGTACTCGGGGATCTTACTGCGGTCCACATACACCGCTGAACCGGCGCTTCCCGGCGCCCCTGGCTGTCGGTTTGAGTTAACCGAGTATAGCTCTTGGATTGTATTGGAGGCTGCGAACCCTTGGCCTGCTCCGGCTAATCCTCCCGCTACAGCGGCTCCGCCCAAGGCTTGCCCGATCGGATCAATCAGTACACCCTCCATACCCCGAATGCCATCCTCGCCCACGATCCAACCGTCGATACCAAACTCCTTTCGCCGCCCATTCGGCAGACGAATACTAAGACGGGTGAGTCGGAACAGCACGCGCGCATCAGTCAAAGAGCCCTGCGCAGCAGCGATCACGCGAGCTTCACCGAGGGGAACACTGTTACCATCTGGTCCGGTTACATCACCTACGAGCTTGAGCACTACAGGGTATGGGGTGCCATCGGTTGGCGCGTTCACTCCGGCCAGCAGTTTAACTCGCACGGAATCTCCTGGCATTATAGCCGCAAGCTTAGGCTTCTGTGGTGGCATCGGCAGGGCTGCTGCAACCTGCTCCACAGGTCCAAGCGACTCAAGTTCATCAGGATTAGCGCTAACAAGGTCTCCGGCCGTTATCTGATTGAGGTCCTTAGGGCTTGCGCTCACTGGACTTTGAGTGCTCGGGGGCGTCTGGACCTCTGCGAGTCGTTCGAGGATTTTCTTGAATATCTCCGCCGTTTGAGTCTCATAATCTGCCATAGCCTTCTTCTGGCTATCAAGATCAGCACGCATAGCGTTGCTCTGTTGTGTCAGCTGATTGAGCTGCCCATTAAAGCGCTCCACCAGGTCGGTCCAACGCTCGTTTGGGTCGTTTGCCCCAACCTGCACTGGTTGCTGAGGGCGCTGCCTGCGCTGCTTCGGGGCGGACTGACCAAAGAAGAGCCATACGAGCCCAAGCACCACCAATCCGGTGATTACTTGCGTCTTGCGCTGACTCCTCAGCTTGAGTCCGAAATCTTTTATAGCCTGACTCATAAAAAATCGTATCTCCTAGCGTGCTCGCGTCACGATGTAGACCTTGGCGTTGTGTTTATTCGAAATCTGCTCTTCAACGTTTAGCGGACGTGGGGCAAGCTCCCAATTTGAAAGCGAGATCGCACGCGTTCCATCGATCCTAAACGAGGCCGGATTAACCTTCTGAGTCTGGTCAAGCAGGTTTGTTGCATCGAGCACATACCCCCACAAATTCGACCCGATATACATCTTGTCAATTTTTGCCAGAACCGCGCCGTCACTAATCACGGTTTGCCCTTTAAATTTCTCGCTGGTTGTGTAGCCAGGAATGGTTGCTTTACCAAACTCTGCCGCCAAAACCATCTCGCGCATAAGCCCAGAGACCTTGCTTGGCGGGGCATAAGCAAAACCCTGCTCACGGTAGGGAGCTGGCTGGTCCTCTTCAGATGAACCGATAGGGCCACGACCATCACCAACTGACACTTTTGCATCTCGCGGATTGTCGTTCGATGCTCTGCGGATACGGAGTGGATATGAGCGACCGTCATCGAGGCGCACCAGGATGGCTTCGCCGTTCTCATTCATATTCTCCTTTCCAAAGATCACGAGCGAAGACTCCTTGCGGTCAAGAGCTATGCCCGCGTTGGAATTCTTAAATCCATCCTTGATCTTAGCACCGTCGAAAACAACCTCCGTTGGCTCTCCAACGTTTACGAAGACCTCAATCTCTCCATCTTTCTCGTTGTACTCAACGTCACGAGCAGAGGCAGAGTGCGGGAGTGCGACCACGCATACTGCAGCTACCGTAAAACTTAAAACTACTCTGGAAACACCAACTACACTCTTCATTTGTCAGCTCCTAATGAACCAGTTTCAGCATCAGCTGGGCGCTCACCGCGGATATCCGCCTTGAAGAGCACGCTGCCGATCACAATTCCATACGGATTGATCTGATTGCGTGGGATCGTAGTCATCCGGACTCGGAAGCGACTCGATACGGTCGGAAGCTCAGAACCAGCAATCACTTTCCAACGATCGCCCACGATACTAACCTCAACCTCATTTCCGGAGCGCGTGACTGTGGTCTTGAGCGGGTCAGTAAAAAACACCTGGGTACGCGATGAACTCTCGATCGCGGGAAGTTCTGAGGCAATCATCTCCTCATTAAACTTCGACAAGAGCGGCTCTTTGAGCATAGCTCGGGCAGTCTCAAACTGACGTCGGACCGTTGCCGGTTGATAGGTCGCTATGAGATTAACGTAGGCGTTGGCCACATTGATAAACTCAGAATCAGGTATGTCCTGTGCAGCATACGTTCCAGGGACCGGTTTGGAGGGAACGCTCAGTATGACCTCACGTGTGGTGTAGGTGATAAATGCAA
>JBIIHY010000011.1:0-19619 GCA_044235305.1 Bdellovibrionota bacterium | reverse complement strand
CAACAGTTGCCCCGAGGGGGATGGCCCGCTGGATCTCTCTAATTGCCGCCCAAGCGGATGCATCATCACTGTACGTTGAGCACGAGAGATCGTTGACCTTAGTAGGACACCCTGGAAAGGCAGCCTGACAGACCTTAATCTGCGCCAGTGCTGCGGCGGCGTTTGGTCCGTGTTGATTATTGACGATCGAGATTGAGTCGCATGAAAGCTGTTGCACCTTCTCTGGGGTCAGCTCACTCTGCTGCATAGAGCGATACAGGTTGCAGCCCTTTGAGAAGGCCTTACCACACAGGTTGCACTCTCGTTCGAGCTTCTCAGAGTCGCGCTTTCCTCTGTCGGGATAGATGCAGAAGCAACAGTTATTATCCGCGGTTGTGACTGCTGTCTTTGTAGGTGTTGGTGTGCGTGTGGGTATGCCGCCTACATGAGACCCTTGCTGCGAGTTGGCAGCGAGGCTGTAAAGCGAAAAGACACACAGAAGCAACGCACGAAGAAGTGATGACATCCCTTCAATTGTATGGCCTCTAGACCGAGCAAACAAGCAGAAAGCGTACGCCTGCGCTCAACACCGGAATGCGCTACTACAAGCGGCATATAATTTTCACCACCCTGCTACTATCGCTGAACCGGACTAAAAGCACCCGAACGCCACTGAAGAGCCCTCTCCTCTAGGTTGTTGTGTCGACCAGGAGCAACCTCGCCCAGCCCCACATCAAAAGAAACAGAACGAAGCTTAGCGTTCACGGAGTCGTGGGTTACGGGAGAGCGCTCAATCACTAGCTGCTCAAGCGCCTTGCACACGAGATACGTTGAGTTGTAGGCGTAGAGCCCGTAAACCAGAGCGGGCGGAGTGAGCTCTGCGCTGCTCACTGACTCGCGAACCGCAATCTTTTTGGATAGGCGCTCGGCGATAGGGCCGGCGGCCCACCCACTAATTATGACTATCCCCTCAGCACCATCTCCGAGTATCTGCATATCGCTCTCGGGCTACCCAAATCCATATATACGCACCCTTGGCCACATCTGTTTAGCTTGTCGTACCGCTGCAATGAAAGAAGGTCCATACGAGAGAACTACCAGAGCTTCTGGCTCTCGTTGCTTCAAGCGTAAGAGCGGAGTTCGCAGATCGGTACTTTCGGGCAAAATTGATTCGGAGGCCACCAGCTTTAAACCTTTTGCAGGTATTTCGCGCTGCAACAACAGATTCATTCGCTCAAACCAGTTGTCCACCAATACCAACGAACCGATTGTCGATACACGAGAATCAAGGAACTCCTTGACCAAAGTATCGGCCTGCATACCCATTGAGGGACCAGTACCATAGAAGTTGCTGCCCAAGGGCGGAATCGCGTCGTTGGAATCCCAAAAGAAAAGAATCGGGGTCTTGTCGCCGGATAGCCCTGTTTTTATGGTCTCAGCCGCAGAAAAGGCCCAAGTCACAATTGCCACCACTCGGTCGACCCGTGTGAGCTTTTTTACTACCGTTAGAGTTGTTTTATTGTCAGCGAGATGATCATCCTCGCCGATAACTACGAGCTGTGCTTTGTGGCTGGAGAGTCGCTCATTACAATCTTCCGCCGCAAGCTCTGCTCCCGCCAACATCCTTTGACTAAGTAGTGCATATTGCCCGCTAAGACCGGCGATAAAGCCGACTGAAAACTTGGTGGGCGGCTGCGCCTCATCTGCTCGACAGTTCCAGAAAGGCAGCACTACGCAGAGAGCGATCAACAACACGCAGGCAAATCGACGCACCTTCACTACGATAAGCATCTAGACTCTCCCCGCTAGGCCCGCAGAACCTTAACCACCTCAGCTAAGACGTCCTGCTCAAAGATCGATACCAGCATCGCTTTCTTGAGAAAGTTCGATTCAGGGAGATTAGCAGCCTTAATGCGCTCGCTAACCATATCTAGTACAGCCTTTGCAATTGACGAGAACTCCTTTTCATTGGAGAGCTTCACGCCGCTATCTGTCTTTTCGTAGGTTGCGTTAAACCGGTCAGCGTACTCTCGGAATACATCACCAAGTACACCTTCAAAGAACTCAGCGTGTGCGTAACGAACCACACCAAGAAAATATAGCTCGCGCTTCGGAAAGTTCTTCTCAATAAAGCCCCGTACCGCCTCGGGCCGACCACGCGAAACTGCGCCGCGAAAGTCCTTTGCGAAAGCGTTTACTTGGGGACTACTTGTACCTTCTACTCGCAGGAACTTCTTAAGCGCTGAGTTTAAGTTTTTTGCGGCAGCAAGTGCCCCGTTAATTTCGTCTACGTTCGTATCAAGCATACTTACCACTTCGTCTATCAACTAAAAATCAGGCGCTACAGCTTTATCATACACCATACGGGCAGCATCGGTTGCCAAGGTTCCAAGTGCATCCTGCTCCTGACCGCGCGAAATCTCTCGGCTACTTAAGCTCGCAAGATCGCGACTGGATATTGAACCAGCGGCGAAATCAGGCGAGCTAGCTACAACAACACTGCTATCGGCACCGTAGTTTTTAGTGACTCGTAGCCTTCCCTCTCTCCACAGAAGTGGGCCGGTCACTCGGCGCAACTCTCCAGAGATATACATGGTAGTATCCATTTGGAGGGCTGTATTTGTATTTGACCGAGTTGCACTGGTTGATTGTACAACGTCAAGGATCTGAACCTTTAAGGTTGCGTCAGCATCCCCTTGCCGCTCTACCACAGAGACAGCACCGTAGCCCTCAAACTCTTCCCGGAGAGCGTTAGTCACTTTATCCCCTAGACCGAGCTGCGTTGAATTATTCTCAACCTCAGGGATGAATATCTTCTTTACGTCAGGTGGCAAAGCAGTTGTACTCCCCCGAAACGTGTAGCCACATCCACTAACCGCCAACAGTAATAACGCCGCAAGAATATGCCTCATCTCCTACCCCTTTTTTGGCCTCATAGTGGTCAAGCGCTCTGAGGAGCCGCCTATGTAAGCGCGCACCCCCTTCATCCAGCCACCTAGATTTTTAATTGAACTCCCTAAGTCTCCGTGCAACTCTTTGGCAGCTGCGACTATCTTTTCATGCTGCTCATTAATCGCAGCGACAGCTTCTAAATAATTCGCGGCACTGTTCCCGTCTGACTTAATGGCCTCATCGAAGACCCGCTGCCACGACTCTAAAGCCTCTGTGTACGCCTCAAGCGCCTCAACCGCTTCCGGCGACCGCTGCACCACCAGCTCAAGCGCTCTAGCGCCTCGCTCAATCACGACCGTACTATCGGGTAATACTGGGTTCTGAGAAGTCACCGAATAAGTCGCCAAAGAAACTAAAAAATAACGCCCTCTTCTTGCGCCACCTAAGGCCGAATCCAGACCATCTTTGCTTCGGTCTAGACATTCGGCGTTGGAACCGCAACAACTATTAACAGCTATGTAGCTGCTCCGATAGCACAGAGTGACTCTAGCCTAACCCAACCACAACTGCCAGTCACGACTGGCAGTTTGGTTAGATCCGGTTATGCCGGCTTGTAGGAGGAAACTAACGCAGCAAAGAGCTGTTAAGCTGAAGCTTCAGCGGCATCGGCCTTCTTGGCCTTCTTAGCAGCGGGAGCCTTCTTAGCAGCGGGAGCTTTCTTCTTTGAAGCGCTCTTCTTGCTGCTCTTCTTCTCAGCCGCGGCATCCGAACCAGCCTTGTCCACTAACTCGATTACCGCAAGCTCTGCAGCGTCACCGTGGCGAACGCGAGTTCTAACGATACGAGTGTATCCGCCAGCGCGCGAAGCGCAGCGCGGTCCAACATCAGTGAATAACTTATGAACAACCGCCTTATCGAGAAGATAGCTGTATGCCTGACGACGAGCAGCAAGCGTATCATCCTTTCCGAGGGTGATAAGACGCTCAACCACAGGTCGTAGCTCCTTAGCCTTCTCCACGGTCGTCTCAAAACGCTCGTGCTTGATAAAGGACGTTGCAAGATTTCGCAACAGGGAGCGCCGGTGGCTCCAGGTCCTACTTAACTTCCTTAGACCCTTTCCATGTCTCATACTACACCTCGATTAGTGATCGGTCTGTTCTTTCATCTGGTCGAGCTCTCGGCGAGCTGGAAACTCCTCCAGCTTGAGACCCAACGACAATCCCATCTCAGACAGGATCTCTTTGATTTCGTTGAGCGACTTACGCCCGAAGTTCTTCGTACGAAGCATCTCCGCCTCGCTCTTCTGAACCAACTCTCCAATGTACTTGATGTCTGCGTTTTCAAGGCAGTTAGCTGAACGTACGCTGAGCTCAAGCTCGTCGATACGTCGGAAGAGGTTCTCGTTCCAGCGCTTCGATGGCTCCTCACTCTTCGGCTCCTCACGCTCAACGATCAGATCCTCACCAACAAAGATTCCGAGCTGGTCAACAAGGATGTGTGCAGCCTGAGCAACAGCCGAACGTGGGTCAATGCTACCATTGCTCCAAATCTCCATCGCAAGCTTATCGTAGTCAGTACGTTGACCAACGCGTGCGTTGGTAACTGCAAGGTTTACTCTGCGTACTGGCGAGAAGATAGAATCGATGAAGATCGTTCCAACTGGAGCGCCTTCAACCTTGTTCTTATCAGCAGGAACATAACCTCTTCCTACCTTTACTGAGACCTCCATCTTGATGGATGCGCCCTCGCCCAATGTGGCGATTACGAGGTCTGGATTAAGAACTGCAACTGCTGGGTCACCCTGAAGCATTCCTGCAGTGACCTTTCCTGGCCCCTGAGCTTCAACGAAGAGCACTGCTTCCTCTTTATCCTCTAAGCGAAGAACAACCTCTTTCAGGTTGAGAGAAATCTCTGTTACATCCTCAGCAATACCTGGGATAGTTGAAAATTCATGCGACACCCCATCGATACGAATCGATGTGATTGCTGCTCCTTGAAGACTTGAGAGAAGGATCCTTCTAAGAGCTGTTCCGATAGTCATACCGAAACCGCGCTCGAGAGGCTCTGCTATGAACTTACCGTAACGGCTATCAGCAGTGCTGCCTTCAACTTCAACTTTACTTGGCCTTATCAAGTCCTTGAGACTGACCTTCTTCATGCCCCTATACCCCAATTCGTAAAAGTGCCTTTAACATGTAACGCCAGGTCTCTGTTAGTTATACAGAAAACCTGGACAACGACGATAAACTACCTTGAGTACAGTTCAACGATCAACTGCTCACGGAAGGTTGCTGGTAACTGCTCGCGAGTTGGCAAAGCGTTAACTGTGCCCTTAACTCCCTGCTGGTCTAGCGACAACCACTCAGGGATAATACGCGACCGAGCTGCTTCCATGGCCGCAACTACCAGAGGATTGGTCTTGCTACGTTGAGCAACCTCAACCACATCTCCTGGAGAAACGGTGTACGACGGAATCGACACGCGCTTGCCATTAACGAGAACGTGCCCGTGGTTAACGATCTGCCGTGCCTGAGGCCTCGATGAGCCGAATCCGAGCTTGTAAACAACGTTATCAAGCCGACGCTCGAGGAGTACGAGAAGCTCAGTTCCGGTTACTCCCTTAGCGCTTGCAGCAGTCTCAAACGTCCCACGGAACTTCTTCTCGAGGAGTCCGTACGAACGCTTTACCTTCTGCTTCTCACGCAACTGAATCTTAAAGTTTGAGAAAGCTTGGCGACCACGACCGTGTTGGCCTGGGCCTCCCTCTCGCTTCTCAACTGCACACTTTCCAGTATAGCAACGCTCGCCCTTGAGGAAGAGTTTCTCCCCCTCTCGTCGACACAACCTGCAAACCGATCCGCAATACCTTGCCATGACGTACTCTACCCTCTTTATTAAACTCGACGACTCTTTCGTGCTCGACAACCGTTGTGAGGAACGGGAGTGATATCCTTGATGAGTGTAACCTGCAACCCAGCGAGGTGCAGAGCGCGAAGCGCTGACTCGCGTCCAGAACCAGGTCCCTTGATGCGAACACTCACTGTACGAACACCTGCTTCCTTCGCCTTGCGAGCAGCCGTATCACCAGCTACCTGAGCAGCGAACGGGGTTGACTTTCGTGAGCCCTTAAATCCGTTAGCGCCAGAGCTTGAAGTAGCTATAACGTTACCAGCTGGATCAGTTATAGTTACGATCGTGTTGTTGAAAGTAGCGTGAACGTGTGCCACTCCAACGGGAACGTTCCGTTTTACCTTCTTCTTCTTCGTTGCTGTTGCACTTGCTCCGCGAACTTCTGCCACAAAAGACTCCTTTGTTGGTGACTATCTAAACTCTGCGTCTCTACTGTTGATTAGGTCTTAGTTGCCGCCTTCTTTCCAGTGATCGGAGCGCGTCGTGGACCCTTTCGAGTGCGCGCATTGGTACGCGTGCGTTGACCGCGAGCTGGAAGATTCTTACGGTGACGGAGACCTCGGTAGCATCCAAGGTCCATTAACCGCTTAAGCGAAGCGCTGATTTCGCGGCGAAGATCTCCCTCCACCTTCTCCTTGCGCTCAATGATTTTGCGAATCTTATCGACTTCCTCTTCAGTGAGGTTATCTGTTCGCGTTGACTCGTTGATCCCTGCTTC
The DNA here is from genome assembly GCA_044235305.1 of Bdellovibrionota bacterium. Lineage (GTDB taxonomy): Bacteria > Bdellovibrionota_C > UBA2361 > UBA2361 > OMII01 > OMII01. Next base: position 13,120 of record JBIIHY010000011.1, on the reverse strand, counting down.
AGCAAGAATACGCTTCGACTTGGTCAAACCGATACCGTAGATATAGGTTAAACCGCGAAGGACTCTCTTGTTACGGGGGAGGTCTACACCTGCTATACGTGGCATGTACTAACTCCTACTACAATTAACCTTGACGCTGCTTATGTTTGGGCGTTCGGCTACAGAAGACGTAGACCTTGCCTTTACGCCTGATTACCTTACAGTAGCCGCATATGGGCTTTACAGAGGCTCGGACCTTCACAACATCATCTCCAAAAAACGCGATACAATACGCTAATTTATTAAGCCAAAATTATACGCCAAACATACGGTCTAAGAGGAAAAGGCCCTAAAAGAACCGTTAGTTCCCTCGACAGAACCGCTCTCCGATGGTTTATTTAACGAAACCGGGGCGATTGGACGTCCAAATCAAGGACGCCAGATTCTACATATTTTCACCGCCTTTACAAGCCCTCCACCCCGCTAACGGGCTCTTTTCCTGGCTTTTCCCGAACCACGTCAAGATTTTTTTTAATACACCAGTGAAAAACTACCCCAGCAAGCCGGATAGACCCATATTCACACCCAGCCGGGGCAACCGTGGCTACCGGACCGGGCTGGTTAGCTGGCACCGAGAGCAGAGAGGATACGGACAGATACCTCATCAACAGTACCAACCCCATCAACCCCTCTTAGAAGCCCTTTCTGCTCGTAAAAAGATGCTACAGGAGCCGTCTGCTCACGGTAAACGTGCAGCCGCCGTACAGCGACCTCAGCCGTGTCGTCCGAGCGGGCCGACCCCCCTCCCCGCAACCGGATACGCTCTAGGAGCACGTCTTCGGGCACCACAACCTGAACTACGCCGGTGAGCCTCAGGCCGCTCTTATCTAAGATAGTGTTCAATATCTCTGCCTGAGGAACGGTACGAGGCACCCCATCGAGTAGAAACCCATTAGAGCAGTCTGGGCGACTTAAACGCTCTTCAACCACCTGCATCACTAGCTCATCACTAACAAGCTCGCCTGCATCGAGAACAGACCGAACCTTCAACCCTAGAGGAGACCCAGACGCAACCTGCTCACGCAGTATGTCTCCGGTTGAGATGTGCGGGATACTAAACTTCTTACAGAGAAACGTCGCCTGAGTACCCTTGCCTGCACCTGGTGGACCCAACAGAACTACTCGCATGTTTAGTTCCCTCCTCTGTTGTTTTTTACGTTTTAACTTTTAAAGCTTAACGCCGAATAAGCCTTCCACGGGCCTGGCTCATCGAGCCTGAACCACCACGCGTCTTAGTCGAACGCGACATGAAGGCTTCATAGTTTCTGGCTACGAGCATCGACTCGATCTGAGAAGCCGTATCGAGTGTAACACCTACCACGATCAGCACTGCCGTACCTCCGAAGACGTAGGCGAACTGCGATGCGCCCAGGTTGACGTACACTATCTCTGGCAATACGCACACAACGCACAGATACAAAGCACCCCATAGCGTCAATCGATTGAGGATGCCGTACAAGTAATCCGCAGTCTCTTGACCTGCTCTTACTAGCGGAATGAAACCACCATTCTTTTTGAGGTTTTCAGAAACTTCCTGCGGATTAAAAACAACTGCGGTGTAGAAAAATGCAAATAGAACAATCAGCGCTACGAACACCGCCTCGTATCCCCACTCTCCTGGAGTAAAGAAACTGGCCAATGCCGTGTCCTGCGCTCCCGGCACTACCGTCATGATAGTAGCTGGAAGCATCATCAGAGCTGAGGCGAAGATTGGTGGTATCACACTGGTCATGTTGAGCTTGAGAGGCATGTACTGAGTCTGCGCTTGCGTCATACGCTTACCCACCATGCGACGCGGATACTGCACCGGTATACGGCGCGAGGAGCGTTCTACGTATATAATTCCGTAAATCGAAGCTAAGCAGAAAGCCAACAGGAAGAGGATCGTAAACGGCGACACTTCACCGGTTCGCGCAAGCTCAACCGTTGATCCAAGAACCGACGGCATGCGCGCTGCGATACCTGCAAAAATGATAACGCTTGTGCCGTTTCCTAAGCCGCGCTCTGTTATCTGCTCAGCCAACCACATGATGAAAGCTGTACCGGCTGTGAGTGTCACCATGGTGATCAATTCAAATGACAAGCTTGGTGTAGCAAGTCCCTTGGATTCCAGCGCACGCGCAATCATAAAACTCTGAAAGAGCGCCAGAACGATAGTTCCCTGACGAGTGTAGCGGGTAATTACCTTACGCCCTGCCTCGCCTTCTTTCTTCAAATTCTCCAGGTGCGGGATGCTTGGAGAGAGAAGCTGAATGATGATTGATACGGTTATGTACGGCGATATTCCGAGTGTAAAGATCGAGAACTGCTCAAGAGCTCCGCCCGAAAAGAGATTAATGAGACCGAACAACGTGTTCGAAGAGTCCTCGAACATCCTCCGAATCGCATCGACATTAACACCTGGCGTTGAAACGAACACTCCGAAGCGATACACGGCCAACATCGAAATGGTAAAAAGCAACCGCTTTTTAAGCTCCGGAATCTGAAAAACCTGCGCCAGGCCGCTCATCGAACCCCCTCAGTACACACTCATTACTGTTTGATATTCATGCCCACGATCTCTACGCACGCAGCATCCTGTGCAGAGCGCCACCGCGTCAAGTCTTTTGGCAATGATGTCTTGCAACTATAGATACGTCCCGACCGACATGACAGGCCTGTCTTACAACCGCGCTGTCGTGTCAGCTTAGGCTCCAAGGATCTCTACGGTCCCACCCGCGGCTTCAACTTTTGCCCTTGCGCCTTCGGATATAGCGTCCACCTTGAGGTGCAGCTTCTTTGAAAACTCGCCGCTGTCAGCAAGCACCTTGATACCGGCCTTATTAACGCTGCGCTTGCCGTACCCCATGCTGCGGATTACAGCAGAATCAACAGTTGTGCCGTTATCGAGCCGTTGAAGAGCTGACAACCGCACAACGTTGTACTTGTTGTCACCACGAGCTGACTTACCCGAGGTAAATCCCACCTTTGGAAGTCGTCGGTAGAGAGGCATCTGACCTCCCTCAAATCCTGGACGAACTCCGCCGCCAGAACGAGCTGTTTGACCTTTCCCTCCGCGACCGGAAGTCTTTCCGTGTCCGGAACCTTCTCCGCGACCCACACGGGTACGGTTCTTACGCGAGCCGGCATTCGGCTTTAGGGTATGAAGAGTTAAATTCTTAGCCATGACAACACTCACCTATAAACTGCTTTTGAGACTACTTAACTGGCTCGATTGTGAGAAGGTGCTCGACCTTGCGTAGCATCCCACGCACTGAGTCGTTCAGTGGGAGCTCCTTACTCTTGCCGATTGCCCCGAGGCCGATCGCCTTCAGAGTTCTTCTAACAGTTGGCTCTCGGCCAATATCACTTCGAACTTGCTTGACCCGTACTTTGCTCATACAACACCGTAAGCTCTCTCTATCTTCTTAAATCTGCCCCTGGACCCTATCCACTAGTACGGATGGTATCCCATCTCCTCAAGGCTAACTCCTCGCACTGCAGCAACTACCTCAGGCTCTTCGAGCGAGAGGAGTCCCATCAGGGTGCTCTGAAGAACGTTCTGCGGAGTGCTGGAACCGATACACTTAGTTCGGATATCCTTAATTCCACACACATCCATCACAGCTCGAACAGAAGCACCGGCAATAACTCCAGTTCCTGGCGCGCCAGGCTTCATGATCACAGTTGATGGACCCGTCTTGCCGATAACGTCGTGCGGTATAGTAGTTCCCTTGAGAGGAACCTTGATAAGCCGCTTACGAGCCTGCTCGGAAGCTTTGCGGATAGCATCTGGAACCTCAGCTGCCTTTCCGAGGCCGTATCCAACGTGACCCCTGCCATCTCCAGTTACAACGAGTGCACTGAAGCTAAAGCGACGACCGCCCTTTACCACCTTAGCAACACGGTTGATGAAAACCGTCTTGTCGGTGAGCTCGCCACACTGATCGATTGTTACCCTTCGCTTGTCGAGAATATCTTTAAAAGCCATACGTCTCCGAACTAAAAATCAAGCCCGCCCTCGCGTGCGCCATCAGCCAAAGCTTTGATACGCCCACAATATACAAATCCGTTCCGGTCGAATACCGCCTGAGCTACCTTAGCGCTCTTTGCTCTCTCAGCAAGAACGATACCTACCGCGCGCGCCGCGGCGCATGACTTGGTGCTCGTCTTACCGTTTGACTCATCCTTTGGAAGCGCAGCAATTTTAGCTACTACATCCTTCTCAAGGGTTGAAGCACTTGCAACCGTCTTTCCGCTTTCATCGAGGATGAGCTGAGCGTAAATGTGCTTTGAGCTTCGGAACACGCTCAAACGAGGACGCTCGTTAGTGCCCGATATCTTCTTGCGAATCTTCAGCTTGGTTTTTTGCCTCTTAGTCGAAGCTATCTTTTTTCCTTGCGTTGCCATACGGCCCCTACTCCTACAGCCCTACCTAAATTACTAACTGGTTATTTCTTACCAGTCTTACCAGCCTTACGGCGGATCTTCTCTTCCGAATACTTAATTCCCTTACCGAGGTAAGGCTCAGGAGGTTGAACCGCCCTGATCTTCGCTGCGAAAGTTCCAACAACCTCTCGGTCAGTGCACTCAAGGTCGATGATGTTTTTGTTCACCGTCGCCTTTACTCCCTCTGGAATATCCAGAGTTACGTCGTGCGAGAATCCAACCGCTAGAACCAGAGACTTACCCTGAATCTTCGCAGTGAATCCCACGCCGTTCAACTCAAGTGTGCGCTTCCAGCCAGTGCTGACGCCCTTTACCATGTTGTTGATGGTCGCGCGTACTGTGCCGTAGTTGGCCTTCGCTTGCGCGTCCGAGCCGGACAACGATACGACGAACTTCCCGTCAACTACCGCCACCGCAACGCCGCGGGTAACTGAAAACGAGAGCTTCCCCTTAGGACCCTCTACCGAAACTACTGCGCCTGATACCGCCCCCTTTACTCCCTGGGGCAGCGCCACTGGCAACTTACCGATACGTGACATGAAACACCTCTTTCAAAAACTAACCGAAGAGCGCAATAACTTCACCGCCAACCCGCTGCTTACGAGCCTCATGGTCGGCAAGAACTCCGCGAGAAGTTGAAACGATCGAGATACCAAGACCGCTGCTAACCTTCGGGAGCTTCTCCACTCTAAAATACTTTCTGCACCCTGGGCGCGAAACGCGCACAGCTCTGCTGATTACTGGCCGGCCACTCGAGTAGTACTTGAGCGAAACGAGGATTGCTGGCTTTCCGCCATCATCCTGACCAAGCTCGAAATCCTCAATAAGCCCCTCTCGCTTTAGAACCTCAAGCACGCTCTTGTTGAGCTTTGAAGAGGTAACAACAACAGCCTTGTGCCCTGCGCGCTGACCGTTGCGAATTCGAGTGACCATGTCTGATACGTGATCGTTTATCATAACGTTTTTCCCTGCCTACTACTTACGAAACGGCATACCCATGAGTTCAAGGAGCTCAAGACCTTCTTCATCAGTCTTAGCGGTAGTTACGAAGGTAACATCCATACCTCGAACTGTATCGAGCTTCTCTATCTCGATCTCTGGAAACACGATCTGCTCCTTAATGCCCATCGTGTAGTTTCCGCGCCCATCGAAGCCCTTACGAGGAACTCCGCGAAAATCGCGTACTCGAGGAAGCGCTACGGTGATAAGACGATCAAGAAACTCATTCATACGCTGCTTGCGCATCGTAACCATCACACCGATTGGAAGACCTTCTCGCAACTTGAAGGCTGCGATCGACTTCCGAGCTCGGGTTACCACCGGCTTCTGTCCGCTGATCTGCGTCATCGCATACTCAACGAACTGAATAGCCTTTGAGTTGTTCACTGCATCCCTAACACCTGTGTTAAGAACGATCTTCTCAAGCTTTGGAACCTGCATCGGAGAAGAGTAGTTAAACTTCTTCATTAGCGCAGGAACAACGTTGTTCTTGTAGTGCTCCGCCAAACGACTCATAACAATACCTATTAAATCTTAACAAATGCCTTAGTCTTGGGATCCTTGTAACCCCTAACCCTCTTGCCATCCACCAATCCGGATACGAGACGCACCGGACGCTTGATAGCCTCCACGTAAAACATTACGTTGGAGATGTGGATTGAGCTTTCAACCTTAATCTTTCCGCCTTCCTCACCTGGAGTCGATGCCTTCTTGTGTTTGACCATAAGGTTCAACCCCTCGATGATCACACGTTGACGCCTCTCACCAACAAAAGCCTTGATCTTACCGACCTGCCCTTTGAGAGGACGCTTGTTCTTGTTACCGCCGGATATAACCATCACCGAATCTCCCTTACGGAGAACCGAGGAGACCCGCGATTGTCTTCCATTCTTTGACGTTTTAGCTGCCACTTTCCAACTCCTCTACTTCAGATCTTCAACTACAGAACTTCTGGCGCCAATGATACGATCTTCATGAACTTCTTTCCGCGCAGCTCTCGAGCTACAGGTCCGAAAATTCGAGTACCAACGGGCTCAAGCGACGCGTTAATAAGAACGGCACTGTTGTCATCGAACCGGATGAACGAGCCATCCTCACGAGCAACGGGCTTCGCAGTACGAACGATAACAGCCTTGTGCACCGACCCCTTAGCGATCTTGGAGTTTGCCATCGCTTCTCGCACAGCAACTACCACCACATCACCAACGGAAGCATATCGCTTGCGAGTGCCACCGAGAACCTTTACACACACCACTTTCTTTGCGCCCGAGTTATCAGCTACATCGAGCACGGTCTTTAATTGAATCATATCTCTCTACTTCCCCTTCAGATCTCGAATTAGAAATCCTCCGCTACCCCTATCACCCGCCGCGACTACTCAGCCTTGGTAAGGATAGACTCAAGCTTCCACCTCTTGAGCTTGCTCAAGGGGCGTGTCTCAACGATCCGAACCTTATCGCCAACAGAGCACTGACGACCTTCGTCGTGCGCGTAGTACTTCTTGGTCTTACGGATAAACTTTCCATAGGTTGAGTGTCGAACCTGTCGAACCACCGCTACGACGATTGTCTTCTCCATCTTGTTGCTAACAACAACCCCGTCCTCACTCTTGCGAAGACCGCGAGAGGTTGTACTCGCCGAAGCGGATACGCCCTTTGAACTGTTCTTTGCCTCTGCCATATTACTACCTTTTCCCTATCCGAATTCCGTTGCGCTATACCGTGTCACTCTCGTGCCATCGCGCCTCGCCGGCTTCCCTACTTAGCCTTACCCCTCTTACTTAGCTCAGACTGTACGCGAGCCAATGCTACCCGGGTCTCTTTGAGCAAGTGCGGCTTCTCAAGCTGCCGAGAAGCCTGCTTAAATCGCAACTTCATCAGCTCCTCAGCCAACTGACCTGCCTTCTGCTGCAACGCAGCTTTGTCGAATCCCGCGATCTCTTTAAGAAAATCTCGACGTTTCATAATCTCAACTACCTATCCGTCTACGTGGCCAAAACGAGGCCGAACTATGCCTTCTTCCGCCCCTTAAATCAAGCTGGCGGACCGAACAACTATCTTAGTCTTTATCGGAAGCTTCGCTGATGCGAGTTCCAAAGCCTGAACAGCCACCTTCTCGGCTACTCCGGTTATCTCGTACATTATACGACCGGTCTTAACCTCAGCTACCCAGTGCTCAACAGCTCCCTTTCCTTTACCCATTCGCACTTCGGCGGGCTTAGATGTCAGGGGCTTATCTGGATAAACCTTGATCCATACCTTACCACCACGCTTGATGTGTCGAACCATGGTTTGACGAGCAGCCTCGATCTGACGGTTAGTGACCCAACCGGCCTCCATAGCTCTCAAACCGAACTCTCCGAACTCCAAGGTACACCCTCGTGTCTCCTTGATCTTCAGGTGGCGATAAAGCTTCATCTGCTTGCGATAACGCGGCTTCTTTGGCTGTAACATACTCTACTCCGAGAAAACTTCTTTCAGGTTGGGGCTCAACTATAGGTCGATAGCCTCAGCAGCTACCTCTTCACCTGGCGCGAACTTCTCACCCTTAAATACCCAAACCTTAACCCCGATTATTCCGTATGTGGTGCTCGCCTCTGCGAGACCGTAGTCGATATCAGCTCTCAGAGTATGGAGCGGAACGCGCCCCTCACGGTAGCTCTCTGTACGGGCAATCTCTGCTCCGTTGAGGCGTCCCGATACTCGAACCTTGATACCTTCTGCTCCTACGCGAAGAGCTCGGTTTACAGACTCCTTAAGAGCACGACGGAAATTCACACGACGCTCAAGCTGGAATGCGATGCTCTCTGCAACAAGCTGCGCATCCATATCAGCCTTACGAGCCTCAATGATGCTCAAGTTTACATCTTTCTGGACGAGAGACTTGAGATCCTTGCGGAGGTCCTCAATGTCCTTACCCTTCTTACCGATCACAAGACCGGGCTTGGCGGTGTAAATATTAACTTTGATGCGAGCCGCGGCACGCTCAATTTCGATGCGCGAGATACCAGCTGCCTGAAGCTTGCTCTTAACGAACTTGCGGATCTTCACATCTTCGCCGATGAAGCGTGAAAACTCCTTTCCAGCGAACCACTTTGACTGCCATCCTTCGGTGATTCCTAATCGCAAACCGCGGGGGCTAACTTTTTGTCCCATATCGACTCTCCTAAACTCTTACTTCTCACCAAGAACGATGGTCACATTTGACGAACGCTTGCGAATCGGGTTTGCACGACCGTGCGCAGCCGGCATGTAGCGCTTAAGCGTACTGCCAGGGTCAACCCAACCACCAGTTACCCACAAACGGTCAACGTCAGCTCGCGCCTGCTCGCGTGCATTTGCAATAGCCGACTCCAGCAACTTCTTTGCATAGCTCGCCATCTTCTTGTTTGAGAAGCGAAGAACCTGCAAAGCTGGCTCAACCTGCTTACCACGGATAAGATCGACAACGAGACGCGCCTTGCGAGGGGAGAGGCGAATGTGTCGCAAAGTAGCACGAGCTACCTCACCCTCTTTCTGCGACTTCTGTTTTGCTTTCTTAGTCATAACCGCAATCCTTAACTAAAATCTCTGCGTCTGCCGCTACACCCTACGCTGCTGCTGCCGACTTCGCTGAGTGTCCGTGGTAGGTACGAGTAGGTGAAAACTCACCCAACTTGTGGCCGACCATGTTCTCAGTCACAAACACTGCATTGAACTTCTTTCCGTTGTGCACGGCGAAGGTCAACCCGATCATGTCTGGCGTGATAGTCGAACGACGAGACCAGGTCTTAATTGGCCCCTTGAGAGCACCAGACTTGGCCCTCTCGATCCACTTCAACAAACTTTGATCAACAAATGGTCCTTTTTTAACCGAACGAGCCATGGCTGTCCCCTCTTACTTACTACGACGACGTACAATAAACTTCTGAGTGCGCTTGTTAGTGCGAGTCTTCAGACCCTTAGCAAGCAATCCTCGTGGAGAACATGGATGACGTCCTCCTGCGCTCTTTCCTTCTCCTCCACCCATCGGATGGTCAACTGGGTTCTTGGTAACTCCGCGGTTGTGAGGCCGACGGTTGAGCCATCGACTACGTCCGGCTTTACCGATCACCACGTTCTGGTGGTCAGGATTACTTACCGAGCCGATCGACGCGTAGCACTCAAGCAGCACCTTGCGGGTCTCGCCCGAAGGAAGCTTCACAAGCGCATAATCACCCTCTTTTGCAACTAACTGAGCTGCTGCTCCGGCGGAGCGCACAAGCTGAGCACCACCGTTTCTCTTCAACTCGATGTTGTAAATATTTTCACCGAGTGGAACCGAGCGGAGTGGCAAGGCGTTACCAGGCTTAATATCAGCGTCTGGACCTGCGCTGATCACCTGACCAACACTCAACCCCTGTGGGGCGAGGATGTAACGCTTCTCTCCATCTGTATAAACAACCAAGGCGATACGGGCAGTACGATTTGGATCGTATTCGATCGTAGTAACCGTACCCTTGATGCCCACCTTGTCACGTCGAAAATCGATCAAGCGGTAGCGACGCTTATGTCCACCACCCTTGTTGATATTCGTGTTACGGCCGTAGTTGTTACGACCACCGGTGCTTCCGTACTTGGCGAGCAGGCTCCTCTCTGGACGATCAGTTGTGATCTCCGAGAAGTCCGCCACCGTCAGAAATCGGCGAGTCGGTGTGATTGGTCTAAAGTTTCTAAGAGCCATGTGATACCTCTATCTCTGATTACAAGCCTTCTACGATGTCGATCTTGTGTCCCTCAACGAGGGTAACATACGCCTTCTTGTATCCAGCTCGACGAGCAACTCCTGTTACCGAGCGCTTGGTCTTGCCGAGAAACCGGCTGGTTCGAACACCTTCAACTTTTACGGAGAAAACTCGCTCAACAGCACCGCTTATCTCCTCTTTCGACGCACGAGGGTCAACTCGGAAGGTAACAACGCGACCTGCTCCGCCAACAATTGCGCTCTTCTCCGTAATAACCGGAGAGAGAATGATGCCGTAGTCAGTGACCTTCGCCGATGTGGTAGCTGCATTTTTCTTTGCCATACGCCCTTCCCCTCGAAACTACTTAGCGCTCACACCAACTCGCGCCTCTAACTCGGCGAGAGCAGACTGAACACACAACACGTTCGTGCTATTGATTAAATCGTAAACGTTAACTCCTGCAACCGGCACAACCGTCACATGTGGAATATTACGTAGACCAACTGCGAATTTCTCTCGTGCCTCGGTGGACTCGTTTGGAACGATAACAAGCACCTTAGAAGCGCTTAGACCAACCGTCTTAAGGAGCTTTGCTGCATCCTTAGTCTTCCCCGTTGCTGAATCCATGCTCTCAAGAACGATCAGGCTGTTATTTGTGCTCTTTACAGCGAGTGCTGATGCGAGCGCTGCCTTCTTCATCTTCTTTGAGAAACGGAACTCGTAGCTGCGAGGGGTTGGTCCGTGAACGACAGCTCCGCCAACCATAAGAGGCGATACAGAGCTACCAGCTCGCGCATTTCCAGTACCCTTCTGCTTGAACGGCTTCTTCTTGCCACCCTGAATCTCGCTGCGTGTTAGCACGTCATGCGTTCCAGCGCGACGCTTTGCTCGCTGCCAACGAACTGCTGTGTGCACAAGCTCCGACTTAACGGTTCCCTTGAACACTTCTGAGGAGAGCGCAACAACACCCTTCTCCTTACCAGCACCATCAACCAATTTTGCGCTTACTACATCTGAAGACATATCTAGTTCCTCCACCGCTCCTTTGGTTACGCCTTAGTAGCTTTTCGGATAACAACAAGGCTTCCACGAGCTCCTGGAATACCACCCTTAACAAGCAAAACGTTCTCCTCAGGTCGAACACCAACAACAGTTAGGTTCTGAACGGTAACGTTCTCTCCGCCCATCCGTCCTGGCATGCGCTTATTCTTGAATACGCGCCCAGGAAACTTACGACATCCGATCGCTCCAACGTGACGGCGAACCTCATGGGTACCACGAGTCATCGGCTGTCCCTTGATATGGTGCCGACGAACTACTCCCTGGAATCCACGGCCTATTGAAACGCCCGAAACATCAACTGTCTCGCCATCCTTGAAGACATCTGCGACCGTTACCTCTTTGCCTACCTCGTTCCAGCCAAGGCCCTGCGCATCACAGCGAACTTCCTTGACATGGTAGAACGCTCCGCGGCCTGCCTTCTTGAACTGACCGAGCTCTGCCTTTGAGCAGCGCTGGTTCTTCTTAGGCTCAAATCCGAACTGAACCGCGCTGTATCCGTGCACATCGTCGCCACGGACATCAAGAACGTAACAGGGTCCAGCCTGAATTATGGTAACGGGAATGCTCTGTCCCTCAGGTGTAAACACCTGGGTCATTCCCAACTTCTTCCCTAACAATCCCTCGGGATACTGCTTTGACGTACTCATGAAGAGGTCCCCCTCGTTAAAACTAATTCAAACTCGACTACTGTAGCTTAATCTCAACATCGATTCCGGTTGAGAGCTCAAGCTTACCCAGCTCATCAATCGTCTGCTGGGTCGGCTCCAAAATGTCGAGAAGCCTCTTGTGAGTGCGGATCTCGAACTGCTCACGCGACTTCTTATCGACGAACGGCGAACGATTCACCGTAAACTTCTCAATTCGCGTCGGAAGAGGAATTGGGCCAGCTACGCGCCCACCTGTGCGCCGAACGGTCTGAACGATCTCCCCAACTGCTGAATCCAACAGCTTGTGGTCGTATCCTTTAAGTCTAATTCTAATTAACTGCCCGCCAATCATGGCTTCTTCCTCACACGTTCACGTTTAGAAAATTTCTTCGCAAAAACCTTCTTTCTACAGGGCGACCAGCTCTCGCTAGCCGCCCTGTTTACAATCTATCGAACTACTCGACGATGTCAGTAACAACGCCTGAACCTACCGTCTTACCACCCTCGCGGATAGCAAATCGGAGAGTCTTCTCGATACCGATTGGCTGATACAGCTCAACATCGAGATTGATGTGGTCACCAGGCATAGCCATCTCAACACCGTCTGGCAACTTAATGGAGCCAGTTACGTCAGTTGTTCTGAAGAAGAACTGAGGACGGTATCCAGAGAAGAAAGGCTTATGACGTCCACCCTCTTCCTTCTTGAGGATGTATGCTTCTGCCTTGAACTTTCTGTGAGGCTTAACGCTGCCAGGCTGACAGAGAATCTGTCCGCGCTCTACATCGTCACGCTTAAGACCACGGAGGAGACATCCAACGTTGTCACCTGCCTGTCCTTCATCAAGGAGCTTCTTGAACATCTCAACGCCCGTAACAACGGTCTTTTGAGTGTCGCGAATTCCAACGATCTCAACTTCCTCACCTACCTTGATGCGACCGCGCTCTACACGTCCTGTTGCTACAGTACCGCGTCCTGCGATTGAGAATACGTCCTCAACCGGCATTAGGAACGACTTATCAACATCACGCTGTGGAACTGGGATGTACTCGTCGATAGTTGCGAGGAGCTTATCAAAAGCGCCTACGCCAATATCGCTCTGCTCGCCTTGGAGAGCCTTAAGAGCCGAACCACGGATGATTGGAGTCTCAGCACCTGGGAAGTCATACTCTGCGAGCAGGTCACGAACTTCCATCTCAACGAGGTCGAGAAGCTCAGGATCATCAACTGTGTCAACCTTGTTAA
>JBIIHY010000192.1:0-6324 GCA_044235305.1 Bdellovibrionota bacterium | reverse complement strand
TATTTTAATGTTGGAAAGATAGACCAAGACCAACTTCACGATTACGCTAAGCGCAAAGGGATGTCGCTTGAAGAAGCTGAGCGGTGGCTTGCGCCAAATCTTGGCGCGTGGTGAGCTTAGAGGCTGTGACCTCTCCTTGTAGCGATAAAGATAATACAGCATCGCCGTACCGGTGGGTCATCTGCGCCATCCTCTTCTTTGCAACCACAATAAACTATATCGACCGTCAAATACTCGGCATTTTAGCACCCGTCTTGCAGTACGAGATAGGATGGAGCGAGTTTCAGTATTCACAAATTGTGACCGCGTTTCAGGCGGCTTATGCGCTTGGGCTTCTTGTGCTCGGATGGATTATCGACCGGGTCGGTAGCCGACTTGGACTTTTAGCTGCTGTTACGTTCTGGAGCATAGCTTCAATGGCTCACGGGCTTGCGGGGAGTGTTACAGGATTTGCGCTTGCGCGTTTTGGATTGGGGCTTGCTGAAGCAGGGAATTTTCCCGCCTCGGTTAAGGCTGTATCGGAGTGGTTTCCCAAGCGCGAGCGCGCTTTTGCAATCGGGATCTTCAATTCGGGATCAAATATCGGTGCAATCGTTGCACCACTTTCTATTCCATGGATAGCCCTAACCTGGGGCTGGCGCGTTGCCTTCTTTGCAACCGGTGCACTCGGGCTCGTGTGGATTATCCTTGCTATTGCACTGTTTCGTCCTGCGCGGAATGTAGTGGGCAGCGAGAACGTAGAGACCGGCTGTCTCTCCTGGCGAACGGTTGCAAAGATGCCTGCAACGTGGGGCTTTGCTGCGGCAAAGTTTTTAACCGACCCCATCTGGTGGTTTTATCTCTACTGGACTCCGAAATACTTGGGCTCTCAGTTCGGAGTTACGCTCTCAGGTCTCGCTGCCCCGTTAGTTACAATCTACATCATGGCTGATATCGGTAGTGTGCTTGGCGGGTGGCTCTCTGCTGATCTTATAAAACGCGGAGCGAGTACAGTAGCGGCCAGGCAGCGCGTTATGTTGTGGTGTGCGTGTTGTGCACTTGTTGTAATCGGCGCTGGATATGCGCAGGATTTATGGACAGCGGTGCTACTCCTTAGTGTCGCCACCGCTGCACATCAAGCGTGGTCAGCGAATCTCTTTGCTACTGTGACTGATATCTTCCCTAAGGCGGGTGTCGCCTCAGTAACAGGAATCGGTGGAATGGTAGGTGCTATCGGAGGAATGCTGATAGCAACCGTTACAGGGCTTATCCTTGAGTATACCGGCTCCTACATCGTGCCTTTTGTTATTTGTAGCGTCTCGTATCTTGTGTCGTGGATGCTACTGCGAAGCTTCTATCGTTCTGCGCCTTAGCACGAGGGCCGCTAATCAACCAAGAATATTCGTAGAGCTGCCCCTACCAGACAATTCAAATACTCCGGTGCTTAACCCTTAAGAAGGCACTGCAAGCGGCTTATAAAACAAGCTGCCTGGTGTAGCCACGCTAGCAGAGGGGAGTACGTGACTAATTTATCTGACATAGCACAAGCCGCTCGAGATAAGGCGTCCGTTGATGATGTTGCAAAGCTTATCGAGTCGTTTGCTGCGGCTGAAGTAAAGCGACAACTCACTGCTTCTCCCCGTTTTCTGGATACCTACCTATCAAACGTAGACCGCCAGGTCGCCCGTCTTGCACTGGCAACCGAGGGTGTTCTTGTTCGCGGATTTCGCGAGAATTTGAATGCTCTTGTTGCAACAGTGCGCGCCATGGGACGGAGCTGTAGGGAGAACCCAAGCAACGTCGACCTTGAGCTGGCTCTCCCTGCAATAATTGGAGAGATAGCTGACGCTGTAGATAACTATGCTGAATCCATCAGCGATCCAAAACGCGCCTCTACCGAGCGTCAAGGGCTTCAAACTATTGAGCGAGAGATAGCCGACGTCAGGCTCCCCTGGGCCCGTCGCCTTCTCGACAAGATGAGCACTCAAGGCTCGGGGGACGCCGCAAACAGCCTGACCCTTTCAACAGCATTTTTCAAGAATCAGTGAGTAGCGCAACTAAGAAGGAGAACCAACATGGCATCAGCAGTGGCAATTGAAGTAGAGAAAGGAAGCAAAGCTCCCGGTGCAAACGGCGCACTAGAGCACGACGACCTACCGTCGTTGGAGGAGATTCGCGACGGAGCACACTTTCAGAAGGCCAAGCGCCTTGATGAGAAGTCACTACAAGAGGCGCTCAAAGGGGCAAAAGAGCTCGATGTCGAAGACGATAAAGCAGTTGTAGATTTTGGTATCGACTTGCAACGAGCTGCCACGCGTATGGCAGAAAAGACTGTTGAGTACTCCCGCAAGAGCGACTTCGCCGGAATCAGAGAAACTACCCAGGCTGTAACCGATAAGATGCGCCAACTAAATATCGGCGACTTAAAGCCGAGTATGGTGGATCGCATCCTGCCAAAGGTGGCGGCGCGGCGCATTAACGGGGTGCTTGCTCAGCACCGCGATATTTCAGATGAGGTGCGCACTTCCCTCGCTGCGTTAGCGGAGGAAAAGAAGAAGCTTATGACCTACCGCGGCGCGGCAGAGCAAGATATTGCAGAGTCTGAGGAGCTTATAAAGCAATTTGATCTGAAGATAGCCCAGCTTGAAATCAATCGAGATGCCTTCAAGAAAAAGGTCGACAAGTTTATGGAAGAGAACAAGGACGACCAGGATGAGAAGGTGACTCAGAAGTTAAAGCACTTCCAGATGGTTCTCGGTCTACTGGAGCGAAAAGTAAATGCAATGGTAGCATCACGAGCTGACCAGTTTACAACGCTTGAGAACTTGAGAAACCTTCAAGCGACATACAACGTATTGATTCAATCGGCGGAGGACCAGGCGAATTACAACCGCCAGGCGTGGAACAACACCGTGTCGATTCTAACCCATGCCGCTCGTCAGAAGGGAGTGCAAGAGGCAATCGACGCGCAGCGAAACGCTGCGGGCGATTGGCTTAAGGCGCGCGGCGATGCAACCGTCAAAACCGTTGAAGATACGATGCGTATCCTTCAGACCGGTGTTGTCGCAATTGAAGCTGTTACGCAATCGATCGACCGAGCAGAGGAAGCGAACCTCAAGCTCATTCAGGGCTGTAAGGATGCCCAGACCAAGTTGCTTGAGATGAGCGGCCAGATTGCACAGCGTAGCGCGCAGGCGAGCGAACGAACTGCTCAGGCGGCCCGCGCTTCGCAGGAGGAGGTGGCGAGTATGATTTCAGACTTATCGGGCAGAAATCTGCCTGGGCGCTCCTAGTAAACCATAAAGTGAAGCGCTGCGAATTGGTGAGAGTCGCAGCGCTTTGCCAGACTCTAACGGTGAAATAGAAACGAGACGAGACAAGCATGAGTAAGCAAGCTGGTGGCTTAAGCGCCTTCATAGGTAGTGTCTTAGGCGAAGATGCGGTAGCGGAACTAAAAAAAGCGGGCTTGAACCTTGGCGAACCTGCAAACAGCGACCCGGCGAATACGGGAGGGGCTAAAGGCGCCCCAGGATCCGAAATGGATTTCCAACTGGCGGGAAAGAGTTTAGGTTCGGCAACCCAAGCCATTCGCGATAGATTCTCAAGGGCCGGGATGGGTGGACCTTCAGCCGCTGCAAGCGCTGCTCCCCCAGCCGACATGGTTGAAGCTGAAGCGCACAAAAGGGACGTTGCTGGAGGCGGTGGCTTATCCCCTACCGAGGGAGAGAGCGCTCGCAAGCTCGCTGCCAAGGCTACTCCTGAGCTACCACGGATTAAACCATCACCGGAGCTTATAAAAGCACTAAAAGATGGGGACGTAGAGACTTTCAATTCACTGCGCCCAGCAGGCAGGCTTGACCTTACTGGTATTAATCTCTCAAAGCGAAACCTCACAGGGATCGACCTCCGCTACTGTGAATTGGCGCGCTCTGATTTTTCCGGAACGGATCTTACAGGAGCCCAGTTTCAGTACGCAAACCTTGACCGCGCAGTCTTTGAAGGGTCAACCCTGAATGAGACTAAGTTCTTTAAGGCGCAGATGGGCCGGGCTAATCTGCAGAAGGTGGTGAGCGCAAAGGGAGCACAGTTTGCAGCCGTAGATCTATCAGCCGCCGATCTTTCCTACGGAAATTTCGATGGTGTGACACTGACGGATGCGAAGCTGCAAACAGGGACTCTGGACCACGCAACTTTTAGGGGAGCTACACTGTCTCGTTCAATTTTTGCGCGCGCATCCTTGAATCGGGCGCAATTTGATGGAGCGCTACTCGATGAGGTGCGACTCTATCAAGCGCGGGGTCGAGACATAAGCTTTAAGGATGCCATCCTTATCGGTGCCGAAGCCGTTGAATCGCAATTTAGCAGCTCAAATCAGAAGGTAGCTGATACAAAGATCTTAGCAACAACATTTGAAGGCGCTTGGGTTCAGGATTTTGCCCACCGCGATGCTATTTCGCCTGAGCTGTTGCGAAATGCCCGCAAGGTAGGGGTACCTCCCGAGGGGCTTCTTCCAAAGACTGCTCAAGTCGACGAAGGCAAAGTGCTCATAGACGGCCTTCCAGGAACTGATAAGGTGCTCTTTGATGCAGCCATGGCTGAGCTCAATGAGCTAATCGGACTCAAAGCATTCAAAGCGATGGTGCCTGAGCTTTTAAGCCACCTAAAAGTCTCGCTAGCGCGTGAGCGACTCGGGCTTCCAGGGTTTGACCGCAAGCTACACTATTGCTTCGTTGGTCCTCCAGGAGTTGGAAAGACGACCTGCTCTCGAATCATGGCTAAGCTCTTCCGTTCGATGGGGCTACTCAAGGAAGGCCAAGTAATAGAAACCGACAAGAGCGGCTTTATCGCAGGATATGCTGGTCAGTCGCTCAGCAAAACAAACGAGCTCATCGATGATTCGCTTGGTGGTGCTCTGATCGCTGATGAGATCTACGCCCTTACAGAGAGTAAAAACGACGATTACGCTAAAGACGCTCTGGTTGTTCTCGTTAAGCGCCTTTGGGACGACCGCTATAATTTTGCAGCGTTTTTCCTTGGGTATCCGAAGCCCATGGCAGAGTTCATCGCTGCTAACCCCGGCTTTGACCGCAGATTAGCGGGTATTATCGAGCTACCTCCAAATAGCTCAGGCGAATTGGTTGATATCTTCAAGATGAAGATGAAGAAGCTACAGCTTGAGCATACCCCTGAAATGCTAGCACAGGTGAGTGTTGTTATGGCGCTGCACAAGGCGATCAAACAAGAGAAATTTGGTAATGCTGGATCGGTAGAAAACTTCGTTGAAGATCTCTCAAAGCGCATGTCGCAACGCCTTGTGAGAGAAGAAACCCTCGCGGATAAAAGGGCACTGGCCGCTACGCGCTTAGACGACCTTCCCGTGGAGAAGTACGCTAAACTTCCGTTCACTGAATTGCCACCGCTCTCTGAGCTAGAGTGGCAGGATGATGAAGGGAGGAGCTACACATTCTCGCAGTTGCCTCAAAGCGGTAACTTTCCAAGCCTATCGCCAAACTCGGAAGCACGCGTGAGGCAGTTAGTTGAGGAGCACGGGTTGGTTGATATTAGCACTGAGCATTGACGGAGATTAATCGAATATGGAAGTGATTCGGAGACCGCGTCTGTGTAGCCACAGCGCGCATCCATAGAAGAGGCAGCCCAATCCGTAGACGGTGCTACGCGAGAAGTTGATGGATGAAGCTTCGGGGAAGTACTTCGTAGGGCAAGAAACCTCCGCGATGCGGAAACCTTTGTGTGCAATCTGAAGCAACATCTGGTTGTCAAAGATGAAGTCATCTGAGTTCTTCTCTAACGGGATTGATTGAAGGACCTCTTTTGAAAAGGCGCGATAACCGGTGTGGTATTCCGAGAGCTTGAGGCCAGTAAAGACGTTTTCTACCGCTGTAAGAATTCGATTGAAAACATACTTGTAAAGAGGCATTCCCCCCTTGAGGGCCCCTCCTCCGAGAATTCGAGACCCTAGAACAACGTCGTAAACATCCGCGGCAAGCATTCCCGCAAACGCAGGGATCAACTTGGGAGTGTACTGGTAGTCTGGATGAAGCATTATAACTATGTCTGCTCCAGCCTCAAGCGCCTTTGCGTAACATGTTTTCTGGTTTCCACCATAGCCCCGGTTACGCTCATGAACGTGACACTGAATACCCAGCTCACGGGCTAGGGGAACAGTGAAGTCACGACTGCCGTCATAAATGAGGATGTCATCATCAACTATAGAGCGGTCTATCTCCTGATACGTTCGACGGAGAGTCAACTCGGCGTTATACGCCGGCATGACTACGATAACTTTTTTATTTGCTAACATTATACATCGCGATTACGTTGAAA
>JBIIHY010000191.1:0-6363 GCA_044235305.1 Bdellovibrionota bacterium | reverse complement strand
GTTTGAGCTGATGCCGTCGGCAGGCGCGTCGCCCCCGCCAAAATCATCGAGCTTAAGGACTTCTATCTTCCCCATTCGCTCGATCTCGACTCTGTCTTGCAGGATGCGTTTGAGTGTAGCCTGTCCAAAGAGCGAGTTTTCAAGCACAAAGCTGTCCTGGATCTGCTTCTGTTTATCTTCGATGATTGCGTAGGGCTCCTGCCCGTCGGTGAGGAAGGTTCCAATCAAGGTAAGGTTAAGTGGAGTTGGCGGTGGTGTTGGTTTAGCTGCCGGAGACGCCGGTCGACCGAGTGCTCCAAACACGTTGTGCTGCGAGAGGATTCCCCAGTTTCTGTCCGGTTTCTCAGTTGTTTTACTTGCGTTTTGAAGGTTTAAGGCGGTTGAGGCAATTCTTCCTTCAAGTTCACCCACAAGGCTGCGACTCTGGACAAACGAACGAGCAGACGCGCTTAGCAGTAGGATCAAGTTTAGAGCAACAATGACCATCGAACCCGTTTTCACGATCCTCACCGATAAATCGATGTTTTGGCGTCGCATCAAGCGGGATAAGACTGTATTAAAGTCTACCCCCTTCAGCGACCGTATCGAGATAACGTTAGCCACGCGTTAGATAACCTTAACAAGAATAATTTCACTACTTTAGATACCACCACTGGTATACGAGGACCAGCTACAAAAACAGCAAGAGATATCCCCTGAGTATGATGAGGTAACTACGTTTTACGGTGTGGGAATCTCTTTGAGCGCACCTTATCGGTGAAGGTGAGGATGATGCGAGCCGGATTGTCAACCGCGGTAACTAGCACCTCTGCCTTCGTTTTAAGCACTATATCACCGTCTGATGTAAACAGCAGATCGCTCTTATTAAAGCAGTTGTAGGCAGCTTTTTCAGCTTTCACTTTGAAGAGCGAGATGGTTACCTGTCCGCCGTGTGGTTTGAGCTCTCGTGCTGCAACTGAGCCGCGCAGTTCGGCTGGAAGCTCTGCTACCTCGATTACAACGTAGGGCGGGTCCTCTTGAAAGCACTCTACCTTCTGCACAACTTTAAATGCCTCTTCCTCAATAGCGGGAGGAGGGATTGGTTGCGGCTCTTGCGGAGCCGTCATATTTTGGGCGTCGGGTGAGGGGGCTGCGGCGGCTTGAAGCTTAATTTCTGCAAGTGCCTTCTCAGAGGTAGTCGAAGGATTATCGAGAGCTCTTAAACGCCCCCCCCAGCGCTCATCGTATAGTTTCTGACGCGCGGCTGCTGCCTCAGCGTTTTCTCGTTTCGCGTAGAATTCAATAATCATGCGGTCGTAATCAGCGAGCTGCTGAATAACAGAACGACGCTCCTGCTCTGCGACTTTACCGTACTCTGTGGTTGGATAGCGATCAGCAAGCTCATCATAGAAGCCAAGCGCTTTTTCAAGCGGCGAGCGGTCACGCCCCGTGCCCCGTGCTGAGAAGGCATTGCTACGAGCTGCCTGTAGCTTTACGTAGGGGAGGTCTGGGCTACCGGGATAATTCTTTATGAAGTCTTCATACAGCTTTGAGGCCTGGATGTACTCGCGATTGAAAAAATATGAGTCAGCCAACTTAATCGCGGCGAAGGTGCCATAGGCCCCCATTGGGTATCGTTCTTGAAGGGACTGCAGCGAGTCGCGCGAGACAGTATACATCGAAGATTGATACAGCTTCTTTGACGTGGCGAGTAATTCAGTTTCTGGAGTGTCGGTAGATTGAGCCGCATCCTTGCCTTTCAGCTCTTTAGCCTCTCCTTCGGGTGAGGCTTCATCGCTTGATGAGGAGAAACAGCCAGATAGCACGAGCAGCGCGAGTGCCAAGGCGCTCGCGATAGGCACAAGGGAAAGGGGGTTATGACCTCGGCGGGTTGGGTTCATACTTGTTGCAGATGATGCTACGCTACCGGGGGAATATCGCAACCCCTGGAGTGTTATAGCCTGTTATGAAAACCTGCACCACCGTCGCTGAGTATCGAACGGTTTACCGTGAGCACGCCCATATTCACGGTAAACGGGTTGGATTTGTGCCTACCATGGGTGCGCTACATGAGGGGCATCTCTCGTTAGCTCGAACCCTCAAAGATCACGCAGACCTTCGCGTTTGCTCTATCTTTGTAAATCCCACTCAATTCAATGACCCTAAGGACTACGAGGCATACGCTATAAACCTCGAGAGCGATAAAAAGCAGCTTGAGAAGGAGGGAGTTGATATCCTCTTTGCGCCAGCGGTCTCAGAGATCTATCCGCCTGGATTTCAGACAACGGTAACGGTACGTGAGGTAGCTAAGCCGTTTGAAGGAGCTTTGAGACCTGGGCACTTTGCTGGAGTTGCAACGGTTGTATCGATCCTTTTTCAGATTGTGCGGCCGCACGTTGCTATCTTTGGAGAGAAGGACTTTCAGCAGCTACGACTCATTGAACGTATGGTTGAGGATCTAAAGTTTGATATGGAGATAGTTCGCGGTGCGTTGGTGCGCGATGCAGATGGTCTAGCCCTTAGCTCGCGCAATGCGCGGCTCTCTCCTCAGGGAAGGCGCGAAGCTCTGCAGATAAGTAAGGGGCTCTTTGCAGCAAAAGCAGCATTTGCAGCCGGTGAGCGCTCGACGGCTGTGCTAGAAGGGCTCGTTGTTGAGTCAATCAAATCAATGTCGCGCCCGCAGATCGATTACGCCTCGCTTGTTGATGAAGAGACCCTTGCGCCGGTGGGTGCGCGTGCGCCTGAGCGGTGCCGACTCCTTGTCGTTGCGCGGGTGGAGGGGGTGCGGCTTTTGGATAATGTGGGGTTGGTAGGGGCACTTTCGTAGCAGGGAAATGTGTTGTCCCACGCTACAGGGGGAGCCTTTCGGCTTACGTCAGCGTGCGTAGAATGCTCTTTATGGTTGCGCGTAAGAGTTTGGGAGAGGGCGGTAGTTTGAGTTGTGCCACTGTTTCCGGCGAGACTAAGCCTAAGGCGCTTGCGCGAAGCAGCGGGCGCAGAGGTGATGGAAACTTGGCAAAGGCGGTCTCAAAGAGGGAGTTTGCAACTTCCTGGGGCTTTGTGGAGTTAAGCGCCCACTGCTCCCTTTGGAATTGTTGATTCGCGCTTACAAAGTCCTCGTACTGTTGGTGCATGTTAACGGTCGCGCCCATGCGCTGACCGACTCGCCTCATCAAACGAAAGACCGCTAGCTCTTCAGCCCGAGTTGGTTTTACGGAGCTGTGACTGCGTAAGGAATCGATGAAGCCGTGTGAGAGTGTGTAGATAACAAAGGTAAACGCCGGGCTGTTAGAGGTAATTCCGAGTGAGTGGTGCACCCGATTTACCTCTTTGATTGCCTCAATGGCCGCCGGTGAATCAGGGCCTTGGTTAATGATAGTCTTAAGGAAGGTGCGAGTGCTCTCAATTCGTGCCTTCGGATCGCTCTTATAACGGTGTGAGTTTGACACTACCGAGGCAATCTCTGGGATGGATATCTGTAGGAATGCGCTGTTTGCTATGAAAAATCTCCACGGGATCCTAATTCGGTTGATTAGACCTTGGACTGCGGCGAGATCGGCGGGAGTTACCGTGCCACCGTTCTTGCAATCTGTGGGGCGATTCCCTCGGGGTGGGGCAGGGAGCGTCGTGCCAGGCTGTGCTATAGGCCTGCTCGCTACCGAGCCCCACTGGGCCGGCGACGGCGCTGAGTCTGCGCCATAGTTTTGACCACGATGCATCATTCTCGGGGGAATGTACTTCCGATTGAATTCTTATCCCACACCACGAAAGCGTTTTTTTTAGGGTAGGTCTCCTACTTGAGATTGGTTTGGGGTCGGTTCGGGGCTGTTTAAGTTGCGCATGGGTGTTTTAGAGCTCCAGCAGTAAGTAATTAAGGCTCATCGTGGAATCGACTGGGCAACACTCGGCGTTATTCGGACGTGAACGTACCCGAAGCAGACGTCATCGACGTTCACGTGAAAACCGTCTTTTCAGAGCTAAAACCGGCGATTTCGGGCCTCACACTGACCATCACTACCCACTAAATCCGTCGAAGACCTCAATTTTTAATAGCTATGAGTGCCTGTCTATTCCTTCTATAATGCAGCATGCCGTTCCTTAAACTCACCAAAGAGGCGCGTGAACGCGCCAAGCTGCGCCGCGCCGAGACGCGCGAGCGGATGCGCGCGGCGGTGCGTGATGAAGCTGTTCGTGCATGCTTCGCATACGTTGCATCAGCAGATGGCTCGCCTACAAGCAAGCAGATGAGGGCCTTCACTTCCTATCTGGCCCAAAACGGCTGCAGTGCATCAGTGCCTCTAGGTCGCGCGAGTGCGGATAATGTCACACCCCAGTCTCTTGCGCGTACACTGCGTGGCTTCCTGACAGCATCCCGACCGTCGCTTGCGTCACGGCGTAAGCTTGTGCGCGATCTGCGTGCGTTTGCGCGTTTAGATGGCGCTGTGTCAAAAGAGGTCGATGAGTCGCTAGCCCTTATTGCCAATCTCCTTAAGACGGGTAGGGTATCTCGCGCTCGCCGGACCGAGCGGGTATCTGTAAAGCCACCGGTGCGACGAGCAGCGACGCCTCGCTGTTATGAAGTGCTTGGATGTTCTCCTGATGATTCCGATGAAGCGATTAAGCGACGGTATCGGCAGCTTGCAGCGACGCTTCATCCCGATAAGCACGCCGCCAAAGTAAAGACTCCTCAAGATGCGGCGCGGTATACAGCCGAGTTTCAGCAGCTACAGGTGGCGTATGAAGAGATTCGGCGTTTGAGGCAGATGGGAAAGTAGCATCGTGTCGCTTCGGGGGCGTTACAACCCCGTACGCACGGACAGCACCTCGTCTCTGATGAAGACCATGTGTCGTAAGAGATGTTTATCGCAGGCATGAATGATTGCGTTTTCTACCTGGAGTAACCTTGGTAACGATTCAGCAACAATCACAATTTTATAATCCCACTGACCGATCCCGGCGACTAAAAAGTCGACATAGGGGTTCTGATTACACGCGCATAAGACTGCTTGTTGAGCAGCTACGGTGCGAGCTTTAAGGTGCAGTACGAGCTGCGCTTGGACGAGCGAGTCCATCGGTCTTACAAAGTAGAACTCTTCAGATATCACGCCGGAGGTACACAGGCGATTGAATCGATAGGCTATCGTTGAAGGAGCCGCCCCCAATTTCTTGGCAACGCTCGCCGTGTCACTATCGCGGTCGCGTTGGAAGAGGTCGATTATCTGCTTATCAAGATCGTCAATGACCTCGAAATCGCTCGGTGTGGTAAAGTGAAATAATGCGGGTGAGGAGGTTGTTTGTGCCAGAAAGCGCAGTCCCCACTGATGACACTCACCTTCGATTGCAAAGATTACATCTCGCGGCTGCGTGCCCGTGCTCTCCCCCATGTCAGCCAACAGTTTAGCCATGGCGGGGTAATCTTTTGCAACGATGGTGGCCTCATACCGTCGAGGGCCAATATTGCGGGTGAACCACGCCACCTCTTGACGTCCCTTCAGAAAATTAACGGCCTTTTCGAGACGACTTCTCGGTAAATCGAAGAGAAGATTAAAAACCTGATAACCAAGTCGGCGCTGATTTATCGCGACTGACTTGCCTAGAGTGCCTACCTCACGAAGCTGGGTAAGGTGGTATCTGACCGAATGGGGTCGGATGCGGAGGCGTTTTGCAAGCTGCGCAACCGTGATGTTCCCTCGCATCGACAGGATGCCGAGGATCTTGCGTTGAATGTCTTGGTGACTCTGATTGCTCATCGGATAACTACCGCTGATACTTGCTCAAAAACAGGCGAACATAAAGGTGTTTTTACGGTGACTCTCTGAACTGCCCGTTGTATCCTTGTGGCTATCGAGGGCAGAGTTATGTTTACTCAATCAACCAAGCCTACGGTGTCGTCCGGCCCGTCAGCGTCGCTAGTATCGCTTGTCCTATCAGCAGCGCTGTGCGGTTGTCGGGAAGATCACTTATCATCTATTCAGGCTGAATTAGGCCCGCCACCGCTCCCTTCCCAGGCTCGGTCTCTCGATGAGGTGTCGGCGCTTGTTGATGGAGGACGTGTCTATCTTTCTAACGTTAGACTGGTGCCGACGGATACTGGTTCAAACACCCTAGGTAGTGCTCAGTTTGAGGTGATAGACTTACACGGCAGGCGAATGATCGGAATCCTCGAAGCTGCGCCTGATAGCTTTCTCTGGTCGCTTGCCCCCTCAACCACAGAGGGCCGACTTTATTCTGATTTCGGTGCTATAAAGAAGAAGCATAGTGATGGTGTGCCAACGTTGTCGATATTTAAGTTGGCTAATTAACCGAGTGCTCTTCTGAATCCTTCCAGCGCTTTTCTTTTGACTACAAAAAGCAGCTCGTGTAGCTTGATTGGATTGGCCCATC
>JBIIHY010000190.1:0-6371 GCA_044235305.1 Bdellovibrionota bacterium | reverse complement strand
CTAACTAAAGGGTTTATCGTGAAAGGCTCTGAGATACGGCAGTTTCTTGCTGATACACTCCCAAAGACGGGCCTGACACCCAAGGAGTACAATGAGTTTATCGTATACTGGTACCCGCGACTGATGAACATACCGCTCATGCAGCTCTATTTTGCGGGAGCAGAGTACGATCGTTCAGCTCCCCTTTCGATCACCCCACAACCCGACTCGATTTTGCGGGTCTTTATGGTGGTAAAACCGCTTGAGCATGCAATCGAGCTTGAACCACAAACCTTTTCACACTTTGAACGCAAGGGGTTTTCAGTCGTAGAGTGGGGCGGAACTGTGTTGCCTAGCGGGAAGTAACGGGCGCTGCAGTGTCAAAAATACTGAGATCGGCCTGTTGTGCCTGATATCCAGGGCTCAATGACCAGATTGTCTCATTGAGTGCATCGTAATGATCTGGGATAAAGGTTGCCACTGCCGTTCTTGCTCCCCATAGTCGAGACCAACCACCAATCAAAACAGGTTCCCCGTTAATCAGAGTGAAAACGGGGTTACCTGAATCGCCCCCTGTAGGTCGTTCAAAGTATCGAGAGAGTACGTCATTAGCGCTCTCAGCGACCTCACAAGCAACCCCGTCAATTAGTTTATGAAGCTGTATGAGCTCACCGATAAGAGCTTTCTTTTCAAAGTCAGAGAACAGAACATGAAATTTTCCTGGCAACCAGCTTCTGAAATTCGACGGTAATACTTTGTACACCTTAAAGGATGGATCTACTTCCCTATCCAATTCCCCGATCTTCATATCCGTCTCGCTGACCTGCCTTACCTTGATGATTTTGTATTCGGCATAGGTACTGTTGCCATCCACGAAGTGAATAGTTGCGGGCAATTCGGGATAGGGAACGTGATTAGAGAGAAGGATGTGCTTCCTTGTTATCAATGTGCCCCCACCAACTCCCCCTAATCCGTTAATATTCACAGCCAAGCCGGTAAGATCTAAACTATTCGTCCACACGTTGATATTCCTCGTCCATTTGAACGGGTGCACATAACGAGAGATCAGACTCGTTTCTCCTTCCTCCTTAGCAAGGGCAATAAAGCTCGAAAAAATGTGCGATGCTAAATCCCTCAGAGGAACAGGATTCGGTTGCTCAGCAGGGCTCGGGTCTAATGGTTTAGTGTCACCTGCACCGGGATTTGGAATCGGTTGTTGGATTCCAAGACAAGCCTGAAGCTCAGCTCTCCAGTTATCACGCGCAGCCACAGCGAGCACATGTTCGTCCTGGTATCTTTTAGCGCGTTGCTGCATACGCGCGAGGAAATTATGGGCAGTCTTATTCAAGAACTCGGCTCTGCTTGTAGCGCGAGTCAGCGCACTCTTGGCAAACTCAGCCCCCCGTGCGAGAGACGCCAACGACCCTACGCTGCATACATACCGACGACCTCTGAACGTTACCCTAGCAGGCTGCCGCGGGAACCGTTCAACTCTTCCCAGTCGTTCACAGACTGCTGCAACTGTAGTGGAGAGCGTTTCTGCATTTCGCGCTCGAAGATCTGCTTTGAGGACGAGGGCACTTCCAGCCCGCAGGGCTTTACCCACATTTAAACGCGCCTTGTCGACACGACCGTTTGCCTTGAGTAGTGCGCGCCCGACAGCAGCTAGTTTCCTCTGCGAAGCGCTCAGTTCCCGCTTTTGACCACTGCACGCGTCAGCCGCCCAGACCTGTGGGATAATAAGGAGCGATAGTACTAACGCCACAATGAGCAGCGCGGGCTTCATAGGTATCATTCCAGTTCCCCTAGTGAGAAATCTGCGCAACAAGGGCGAGTGCTTCAGTTTGTCTTTGGAGATGACGTAGGTAACCCACAGACGCTGCTATCCCCTTGAACTCAGGTGTATTTCTGGGTACCACACGGCTTTGAGATTACCTGGCTCACAATATCTTCTGGATCACCCAGCCTACTCCTCGAAAGGGGAAAGCAAGCACATCAGAAACTACCCGAAGTAGCTGCTCTCGAGTACTCGCTGGCGTTTCTGGCTCTGGCTGCAGCGCCTGTGTCTGTAGGATTGGTGTAGGCCTACGCTGAGGCGCTAGAGCACTTTCAGGAACCCGACCGGACTCAACCTCATATCGATGCTGCCACGACCCTTCTGATTGCGTGACAAGCGCGGGACGTTCAGCGGCACAGGCTGAACTCGAAAAAAGGAGCACCACCGCAACAACTTGACGTAACTTTTCTCTTGCAATCTGCAAGAACAAACTGAGATGTAGAATCACCACGGCCTCCGTCCCAGTGATGTACCGACGGGATGCCTGGTGATATCGCATTCGGTAACAGTGAGACCATAAGCCCTATCAGGTATGCCCCGCGAACTAATTGCTTGCTGTATATAATGACGTGTTTATCCCAAACCTACTCATACCGCAGCGCATCCAGGGTCTCTAAGCGCGACGCTCTCCAGGCTGGCCCTACACCAAAAACTACACCCGTTACGACTGCAACAAGGAACGCAGGCGCCATAATCCACACCGGGGCGCGCATATCAAAGCTGGGGAAGAAGAAGTAGAGAATATAGGTAATAGCCGCAGCACCGAGAACGCCGCTCGCCCCTCCAAGCACTGAAAGCGCAACAGCCTCAGTTAATATCTGCTGTAAGATATCGCGTCTACGAGCACCTACGGCTCGGCGGATACCGATCTCTTGCGTACGCTCAACAACGGTCACCCACATGATATTCATAATACCGATCCCACCGACCACCATTGAGATCGCAGCTATCGCTACCAATACATAGGTCAGCATCGTAAGGATCGTATTCATACTCTCCATCATGGAGACCTGCGTGATAACAGTGAAATCCTCCTCACCGTCGCGGCGCTCTTTAAGGATCTGTGTAATCTCAGCTACGGCATCGTCAATTCCGACACGCGACGACGCCTTGGCTCGAATACCGAAGAGCTTATCGTCGTTAAAGAGCTTTAAGGCTGCTTGCGTTGGGATAAATCCTAATTCATCGAAATTAAGCCCCAACTTATCCCC
Organism: Bdellovibrionota bacterium; assembly: GCA_044235305.1. GTDB lineage: Bacteria > Bdellovibrionota_C > UBA2361 > UBA2361 > OMII01 > OMII01. Next base: position 3,344 of record JBIIHY010000190.1, on the reverse strand, counting down.
CATAGGCGCCAGCACACCGATGATGCGAAACTCGCTCTCATTCAGCTTGACTGTTTGTCCCAGAGGAGATGCCTCTCCAAAGAGATCCCGCACAACATTCTGACCAAGAATAACCACACGGCGGCCGTACTCGTCTTCCTCGCGCGAAAAGTATGAGCCAGCTCCAACATTCACCGTAAGGATACTCGGGAACTGTTCATTCGTTCCAAAAACTGTGATGTTGCTAAGGGAGTCCTCATGGCGAACACTCACCGTACCGAGCACTAGCCCAGAGACAGCTTCAAGGTTAACGGCGCGCTTCTCGATAGCCATCACATCGGCGGTTGTCATCTTACGTTGCGCGGCGCCGACGGGTGGTCCAAAGTGGGTCTTCCTATCAGATTTACCAGGTTGAATTACGATAAGGTTCGTTCCAAGCCCTTCAAACTCGCGAAGTACGTAATTTTTTGCACCCTGCCCAACAGAGACAAGCAGCACGATTGCACCAACACCTATCACCATACCAAGCACGGTAAGTAGCGTTCGAAGCTTCTGCGATAGGAGCGACTCAAACGAGAGACGGACTGTTTCTTTAAGCTGCACGGTAGTCCCCCACTAATTCACCATCAGCGAGCACAAGCCTGCGCTTGGCGCGTTCAGCGATTGAAGGGTCGTGAGTCACCATCAGTATGGTGACTCCGCTCTGATGCAACTTTTCAAAGAGCGCTAGAACTTCCCGGCCCGATTTGGAATCCAGGTTACCTGTAGGCTCATCGGCAAAGAGTATACGCGGATTATTTACAATAGCTCGAGCGATAGCCACACGCTGGCGCTGTCCCCCCGACAGCTCGTTTGGCTTGTGACGCATCCGATCACTAAGACCAACCATGCCAAGCGCTTCCGTTGCTCTTCTCTGCTGCTCCCCCTCTAGTATCGGCGTTTCATAACTCGATGCGTACACCAACGGCATCATCACATTTCTGAGCGCCGATGCACGCGGCAGGAGGTGAAAGCTTTGAAAGACAAAACCCATAGTTTTATTGCGAACACGAGCGCGTTCGTTGTCGTTTAGATCGTGTGTTGGCTTGCCATCAAGAAGATACGAGCCAGAGCTTGGCTTATCGAGTAACCCTAGGATGTAGAGCAGCGTTGATTTTCCGCTCCCTGATGCACCCGTTATAGCTACAAACTCCCCAGCTTCAACAGTCAGCGAGAGGCGCTTAATCGCTGAGATCTCTTCATCGCCTCGCGTAAACACTTTACAGAGCTGCTCAACGCTTATAAGCGACACACTCAGCTCCTACTCGGTCTTAATCGAGACACGCAAGCCATCTTGCAAATCAACTTTATCGGAGGGAATGATAACTGTGTCACCATCAGAGAGCCCCGAGAGCACCTCTGTTACCGCGTAACTCGAGATTCCAACTGTCACCGGGGTCTTTACGGCCCGACGGCCCTCAAGCTTATACACGTACCGTTGTGCGCCGCGCCCAAGAACAGCTTTTGAAACAACCGTTAGTGCATTATCCTTTACAGCAGTAATCACCTCGACATCCGCAGAGGCCCCTGGGGGGAGCAGCGCCGGCGCATCTGTTATCGTAAGCTCAACCTCTGAAGTTCTATCCTGCTCACGCACGCTACTAATAAACGGCACAACTTTGCGCGCTGTTGCCTGAAAAGGCTCGCGCCTTACAGCGAGCACCTTAACGCGCGCTGGCATTCCCACGCTTACCTTGGGGAGGTCGACTTCATCGATCTCTGCCCGCACGTAGCGCGGCTCAAGATCTACGATACGAATAAGCGCTAACGGAATAACTGCTGTAATCTGAGAGAGCTGCCCTACCTCAAGATTAAGCTCTCCAATGATACCGTCGTACGGAGCGGTAATAATGCTCTTTTCATACGCGGTGTGGGCCGAATCAAACTCTCCCTGCGCTTTAATAAGCGCGCTGCGAGAGATAGCATTACTCTCACTCAGTCGCCGAGAGCGCTCGAGCTCTTCTTCTGCAACCTTCAGGCGCGAGAGGAGATCATCGTTCTCGACCTGAGCGAGAACTGTCCCTTTTTTTACAGCATCCCCGAGTTTTACATTAAGCTGCTTAACACGGCCGACCGTGCCAAAAGCTAACTCTGCAACCTGCTCTGCTTTTACAGTGCCCGAGGTGACGCTCGATACTAAGGACTCAACCTGCATCCGCCGAGCGGAGGTGGTTTGAACACTAGGTGCCCCTTTGCATCCTGCAAGGCAGCACACCAAAGAGGCTAGTAGTGCCGTTCCGTAATATCGAGGCCAGCGCGCGGCGCTCCTCATACAGCCGAAGCAACTGCAGCGAGGGCAGCAGCGTAGTCTGGCTCTTGAGCAATTTCTGTCACGTAATCAACGTGGATAACTTTTCCGCTCTTGTCAGCAACGAAAACTGCTCGCGCGAGTAGCGCGAGATCAGGAAGCTCTACTCCGAACGCACGACCGAACGTGCGGTGCTTGTAATCGCTCAACGCAACTACTCGCTCTACACCGTCAGCAGCGCACCAACGCTTAAGAGCAAAGGGAAGATCGCGGCTTACTGCTAGCACAACTACATCTTGTGAGAGAGCTGCTGCTTCTTGGTTAAACTTCTTGGTTTCGATAGCGCATACTGGGGTATCGATACTTGGGATTGAAAACAACACCACAACCTTACCAGCGTATGTCTCATTAGTTACGTCGGACATATTCTGCGCGGTGAGGGTGAACGAAGGGAGTTGCGCGCCCTCTTCAATACACCGACCCTCTACCTTCAGGGGCTTGCCTTGCATCGTTACAGTCTCATTGCTCTTTGCCATGGGGGGTTCTCCTTCTTTGATTTTTCCTAAGCACGCTGGTTGTACTACGAGAGCTTACCTGCCTGCTAGGGCAGGCGCTCAAGATAGCCATAAATTTATATAATTACAACAAGTACTTAAGTCACCCAAAAACTTACCCTGTTTAGTAGCAAAGCGTCACCCCACGACCAAGCTGCATCCAACCTATTAAGTAGTTCGTTAAGTCACCCGAATTTACCGTAGAGCTATAACAAAGGTGATATTGTTGAGAGAGGCTTTATGGGGCAGGGACCAGAGATTAAACCCGGCAAAGCAGCCGGACCGGTTATTACGGAAGAGCGCGCTACGATGCCTAGGTTGTATCCGAGCGGACCTGGAACCGAGCCAATGACTCAGGAAAAGTTCCTCGCGGCCGCCAATCGTCAAGTCGGGCACGTAACTATAACCGCTGAAATTTCATCAAAAGCATGAACCTCGAACTAGCAACCGAAACAGTTTGTCGACTAACCCTTGTGGGTCCTGTGAACCCAGCGCAGGGCGACAAGAGCGTAAGTTCGAAGCTG
>JBIIHY010000189.1:0-6376 GCA_044235305.1 Bdellovibrionota bacterium | reverse complement strand
TGCCGTGCTTAGAGCTTGCGAAAGCTCCTGAAAGACCGCCTTCTGATCTGCAGTCATGGGAGTGTCGGCTATCATCGCGTCGAGGGTCTTAAGAGATTCCGCCAGCTTGTGTTCTAAGGCCACAGCCTGAGTCGAGTACTCATCGTATTTCGCCATCAGATCATTTACGGCCTTCTCGTCCTCTTCCTTAGCAGACTTCATCTCCTGCTGCTCACGCTCTTTCCCTTCGACCGACTTCTGAGTCTCGCTGAGCCGACCATCCAGCTCAGACATCAGGGCGCGCTGTGACTCGAGGCCTCGCTGAAAATCAGCAGTTTCACTGACTAGAGCATTTAGCTGCGCACGCGAGATGAGGGGCTTCTCATCGGCGAGGAGGGAAGTAAAATCTGTCTCAAGCTGCTCAGCTTGCGACCGCAGCTCAAGGACTGCTTCCTTGGTGATGCCACCAGACAGCTTCCGGGCAGCGAATATAGAGAGGAATAGCGCCCCACCAGAGAGTATTACCGATAGAATTATATAGACGTTTTCCATAGGCTAAAGTCTACATTAAGTATAGGCACAGCGCACGATTAAACGGTCCCTTTAGGGGAAAATACAACCCTAAGGCAACCGAAGGGAAGCTCCAAAGTCTTATCCGAGCAATTTGTGGTGGCGGTGGTAACGCCAAAGCGCTGGCTCTCTGCTGTTAATACCCCGTTACTAACGAGCGGGAGCCACTGCCCAAGGCTCGTTAGACCGCTTTGGCTCAAGGAGAATGTACTGTCAGCATCGATGCGTACCTTTCTGTCACCAGAGGGGAGACCGATAGTAGCACGACCGCTGGCGCTACCGAGCGAGGTAGAGAACTCGATTGGTTTGATGGAAAGACTCCCCTGAGAGAGTGAGAGGTTCGTTGAAAGCGATTGAACCGTGAGACGCTCTCCCTTAAGGATTAAATCAAGCTCGCGACGGGAGGGGAGCGATAATGAGGTGACTTGGATGCTTGCATCGCCTTTCACTATTGTTTGACTAGGGACTGAAAACAGAAGCTCAGAGGCTTTGACATTTACCGTGCCGCCTCCGATGCCAAGGCTTCTGATTTGGGGATGTTTCTCTAACGATACTCCCTGAAGCTCAAAGTTGGCCTCAATCTTTTCGCTTAGCACGTTCCGAGCCTCTGCCGATAGCTCTCCGCCGTAGAGCCGCGCTGTCGCCTGGACGCTTGGCGCGAGCGTAAAAAGCGAGAGGGGGTCGATTGAAAGGGATAGGTCAGCGATCTCAAGTTTGAGAGCTGGACCCGGCAGAGTTACGCGCCCGGATCCCACCGAGAGTTGGATGGGGGGTCCCGGAAGCCAAACTTCGATAAGGCTTGCGTGAGCAGAAAGATAAGAGGCCGAGACCCCCTGCCATGCTATCCTGAGACCCGCAGTGCGCGCATTACTGAGGGCGGTCTGAAAGAGAAGAGTCATTGCTGTGGGCCACAGACCAGCCACCGCAGCAAGAGTAATGAGAACTACAACCAAAATTCGAGAGCGATTTTTTTCTGTTCGCTTTTTGTTCATCTACGTATCTCTAAGAGTGCTCAGCGCATGAGTCTGACAGACGAGGGTGCATCCTCACTTAGCCCCTGTGGGTTCAAAGGCGCTGACCTCCATCTGAACCCGTAAAACCTCGCCAGCTGTGCGTTTATCCAACTGTACCTGGGTCACGAGCATGGGCTGCTCGCCCTCAGTAAGTGTTTTAAAGAAGCGGGCGAGGTCGTCCATGCTTACGGTCTGAAAACTTACGGAGAAGATCTTATGCAGGTAGCGGGTTCCTAGAGGTGTTCCATCACGTGGAGTAACGCTATAGCCGTCTGCGGCTTTCGCTTGGTCGCGAAGGAGCTGCTCCAGGTAGGAGAGCGGATTCGAAGCAAGGTCGACTTTATCGTAGAAACTCTCAACTTCCTTCCGGCGGGCAACTAGCCTTCCGTAGCGTGCTAAGATATCAGGGGTGATGCGGTACGTTTTATCAAGCTCTTCGATCTCTTTGCTTTGCGCTTCGAATGCCTCGATTGCTGGAGAAACAACAGCAGGGCCAACCACTACTACGAGGAAAGCTGCTAGCCCACCAACTACGAGCAGACGTTCCCGCGGAGAGCGCTTCTCCATGAAGTTGGCGATAGCGCTGTTGATGGTTGGAAAAAGTGCCATACGTGTTACTGACCGAAAATTACTTCTACTGTGAAGTTAAAGCGGGATCCAACGGAGGTCCCGGGTGTCGCCGTGACCTTACTAAAAAGCTCCTTATTTGCCCGCAGGGCGTCTCCAACTGATTCGACAGCCCCAAGCTTCGGAGCTGTTCCCGTAATGGTAGCCCTGCTACCGCTTACTTTTATCGAAGTAATGGTTATGTTGTCAGTTGGTATCAGGCGCATAATCTCAAGCAGCGCATCAACTGGGGTTATCTTGGCTATGGGACCAAGCACGCCGAGGTCATCGGAGAGCTTGGTTTCAGCCTTGATGAGAGCGGCGCGAATATCGCCGTCACCCGGGTCAAAATCAGGAATCACGGCACGTATCTGCTCTATAAGAGCGCCTCGCGAGTTCGAGGTGGTGTACTCTCTTGCGAGGTACACACCACCAACACATACAAGAATCGAGACCACAGCGTTTAGCAGTTGCCGACGTGCACCTAAAAGAGCCCTGATAAATTCACTTATTGTTGGAGTAAATGAGAATTGACGAGACCTAAAGTTTGATAAAGGAGTTGCCGGATCGTCATCACGTGCAAACACCGCACTCAAGCCCGCTATGCTCTCGCTCTCTTTATCTTTGCTTGAGATAAAGTCGTTGGTCGACAGCTTCTCAATAGGTCTTCCAAGGATCTGCTGGAGAGTGGGGTCTAGTTGGTTATCACCCACAAAGAACAGCTTCTCAATCTTAGTCCCGTAGCGGCGCTCGGCGGCAGCGATAAGGAGTCGTAGGGCGATGTACACCGGTCGCTTGTCGGTGCTGTTCGAGTTTGGATTCGCTGCCTGCATGATTAACGAAGCCTGTACTGTCTTCTCAATACGGACCTGCCCGTTTATCTGCATGGCTACAGCGTAGTGGTCGCCGCGATGCAGGATAACGGCTGCGTTCCCGGCGAAGAAATCTTTGGCGAGGTGAAATACTCCTCCGATTGCACTCGAAGGAACAGTGAGGATGTTTGGCTCAACTCCGGTCGCTTTGCAGATGCCGAGAATATTAGCCACAAAGGCGCGTGGAATGATGCCGACGTGGATGTCGTAGGGAGCTTGGCTTTCGGTTGAATCCTTTATGCCGTCACCCCTTTCAAAGTGTCCTAATTGAGCGTGTTGTACAGCAAACTCATCGAGCTCAAAAGGCACCACATCCTGCACTTCAAGGTCGATGACCTGGTCGAGCATCTTTGAATCGCCGAAAGGGAGATTGATATTGAGGGAAAGGTGGTCATACGGAGGCATGATAACAACGCTTGAGGTCCACTCGCCGCGTAGCTGCTGAATCCCTTCGCGTAGGCGGGTAATTACCTCAAGCAGCCCCGCCGTTGCTGCAGCACTCTCTTCGTCGCCCTCTTCTGCTGGATCCGCTGGCGGCTGCGAGCCTCCCTTCTTGAGCCCAGCCTGAAGCGACTTCAGCGCAGCTGTAAACGTCGCACTGCAGAGCTGCTTGATATCTCCAAGCAAGGGAAGCTCAACAGTATGGCGGGACTGTACCTGTAGGCGTCCTTGCTCTGCTGTGACCAAACAGAGCTCGCACGGTTGAATACTGAGATCGATGCCGAGAATTGACTGCATAACTTAACGACCTTAACGAGAAGTTGTGGGTCCGGCAAGGGTAGTTCAGCCACCAAAAAGGGATCCCCAAAAGGTATCCCGTTGCCTTCTCGACTCGGGGCGGCTCGGGGCAGGGTCGCCGCCCTCCTGGCTCGGGGTGTACTCACTGGAGCCTGATGCGTGTTCAGCGCACAGCTTCGTAGGCTCAGTGCCACGCACAAAAACCTCTCGCAGCCTCACAGATTCAGGGCAATCTCCGGTGTAGAGTCCGCCGGTATTTCGGTCGACATCAAGAAAAACAACTCCCGGAGGCGCCTGAAACGTGTCATCCGCCAAGTAGGGCTTGGCACATTTCATAAACTCGCCCCAAATAGGCGCCGCCGCAGCACCCCCGGTGAGTCCGGTGGGAGAATTATCGTCAAGCCCGACCCAGACCCCCGTGACAAGAGCCGGCGAATACCCCACAAACCAGGCGTCGCGGGTATTGTCGGAGGTGCCGGTTTTTCCGGCAGCCGGACCGTCGTATCCCGCTGAGCGGGCACCTTTGCCTGTGCCGCGGTCGATCACTCCTTGGAGGATTGAAGTGAGAACGAAGGTGGCTGGCTCATCAGCAACGCGGTTCTGATGGATCTCAGCGGCGGCGAGCCGCTCGCCCTGGCCGTCGATGGCTGTTACAAAAAGTCTGGGCGCCACGTAGTTTCCACCGTTGGCGAGTGCCCCGTATGCAGCAGTTAGGCGCAGCAGATTTGTATCGAGGGCGCCAAGGGCCAGCGAAGGCACCTCAGAAACTTTCTCGGCCAGGAACACAGAGGATACGGCGCGACGCAGCGCACTAAGCCCGATTCTCTCTGAGATGTAGAGCGCTGGCATGTTAAGCGAGTTCTCAAGAGCGTATCGTAGAGTAACATCTCCGCGGTAGTCGTGGTCGTAGTTCTCGGGTGACCACACTCCCTGGCGCTTGATGGCAACTTCAATTGGCTTGTCCTCAACGATACTGCTGGGAGAGGCAACTTTGTAAGAATTTAACGACCCATCGAGAGCTGCTAGGTAGAGGAACGGTTTAATTGTTGATCCGATCTGACGTGTGGCCTGGTTTACCCGGTTAAATTGGCTGGTAGAAAAGTCACGCCCGCCAACCCAGCTACGAACGAGCCCTGATTGCGGATGAAGGGACACGAGCGCAGCCTCGATTCGTTTGTCGCCGGAGGTTAACTTGGGGTGTGACTTTTCTAGTCTGCTAAGACCTACCTCAACAGCCTGCTCGGCACACCGTTGGAGGCTTAAGTCCAGGCCAGTATGAATCGCAAGCCCGGAACCCTGCGCATTCTCCAGGTCGAGAGGACCGGAGAGTTCGCCTTCAAGCGCAGAGGTAAAGAAGGGGGCAACGCGCCGATATTCAAGCTGTGAGGCTACCTTGAGAGGTTTCTTCTGTGCGTTCACGAGCTCGGTATCTGAGATCATACCAAGCTCGTTCATCTTAGAGAGCACAACGTTGCGACGCTCCAGAGCACGCTCTGGATGCTTTCGTGGATTGAAGTGCGAGGGAGCCTTAATAATACCTGCTAAAACAGCAGCCTCGTCTACGGTAATGTCTGCTATCTCTTTTCCGAAAAAGGCACCAGCGGCTTGGGGGAATCCGTGTATCGCAACGGCGCCTTCCTGGCCGAGGTAAACCTCGTTTAGGTAGAGCTCAAGGAGCTGCTGCTTAGAGAGGTGTTTCTCTAGGCTGAGAGCTGTCGGAACCTCTAGCAGCTTACGCGTCAGGGTCTTTTTGGGCGATAGAAAGAGATTCTTTGCAAGCTGTTGCGTAATCGTGCTGCCACCCTGTACTAACCCGCCTGCCAGGATGTTTCGAAGCAGGGCTCTTGCAATACCGATTAGGTCGATTCCGGCGTGCTTAAAGAAGCGCTCGTCTTCGGTTGCAATCACGGCACTCTGTACGTGCAGAGGAAGCTGAGCGAGCGGGGTGAAGGTGCTGGCGCGTACCTCGCCGCCACCGATGTAAGAGATTATCTGGGGTTCAACAAAGACCCCTTCACGTGGTGACGGCGCATCGCCCTCAGTGCCTTGGGATAGGGTACCTTGGGATAGGGCGCCTTGGGATAGGGGCAGGGTCAGTTTCTGCGCCTTGAGTAGCTCACCGGTTGCGGAGCGGAACTCGCGGGTAAAAACAGTCAAGAGAGTGCCGGAGAGCGAGAACTCTCCTGGCCGTGATGGTTGGCGTGCTACCTCGGAATAACGACGCTCGGTGAGAGCTGTGCGGATAACTGCTGCGCGCTCATCCACCGACGCGAGCCTTGAAACAAGGGCAGATAGGTCCAGTGGGCTTGAGTACATCACTGGCAGACCAGCGCTGGGGAGCTGCCGAAGCCTAGCGGCCACCTGACGGTCCATGTACAGGTAGGTGCTGGTGCCTGCGAGGGCACATGCAATCAAAATAAAGATCGTCGCGCGCAGCAACAGGGGGTGGATCGCACTCTTATTACCCTTCGACTTAGGACTGCGCGCAGCCTTACGGGGACGCGAGGTTCGCTTGGAGGGCCTTTTTGTTCTTTTCGGGGTGGTTTGACGTGATTTGGGGGGCATAAAGGGTAAGATTTTCGATAAAGAGGATCCCCC